>CANBDB010000157.1 GCA_947367285.1 uncultured Clostridia bacterium
AATTCCGTAGACTTCTTCAAGGGCTGTCATAAACGGTTCTATATCCTTCTGACACGCCTGTCCTTCGTATCCTCTGAAATCGTAGATAAACTTACCGTCAAGGAAGATTTTGAAGGTTGCTCGCTCACCGCTTGCTTTTAATGCGACCATTGTTACCTCGTTGGTTTCACGGTTGATTTTGATATTCTTCTTATCAACGATAAAACCACGCTCGGTGATGGCTTTCATAATAAGCTTCATGGATTTTTGGCGAACCTTTTCACCGACGATTTCTGTTGTAGCTGCTTCTCTGATTTCGGCAAGAGGCTTACCTACTTCAACGATCTTTTCAACGGTTTCTGTAGGAACTTTCGCCGCCGCAAGCTCTGCACGGATAAGCTCTGCTTCCTTCTCATATCTCGCTTCAACAGACTCGCTCATCAATGCCTTGCCTGCTTCGAGAAGTGCATTTCCTGACAGAGAGGAATCTCGGACGAAAGCAATGTATACGAACTGCCGGAGTATCTCATCTTCAATGGTATCAAGGAATTTCTTAGTTGCTTCATCAAGTCTGACTACACCGTTTGCACGGTCTATCATTCTCGCTTGATTCAATGCAATACTCTCGGACAGGAGAGAGTCGAGCAAAGCTCTCATCTCAGCAAGTCTGCCAGCGGCAAGCTCGTTTACTCTTGTGCGAAGCTGTTCTGCGGTTGTGATGACTGCTCTTGTTTGACCAACGTTCAACCTGTCACTATCACCGGTGACAATGCCTTTTTTAGCATCCTCATCGGCTCTTGCAAGCACGGCTTGAATCTCTTTAAGCAGTTGATTTTTCTCACGCTCGATTTGTTTGCGTAGTGCTTCGGTTTGATCGTTCAAGAGTCTTGAAGATGAACCTTCGAGATCTGCGAGCATTTTATCAAGTTCTGCCACTTGATTTTCTGCAACCTCGCAAATGCTATGACATTGTACTGCTATTTGCTCATAGTTGATTTGTACTGCGTGACTCATTCATCTTCTCCTTTCAATGAAAATACTGTATCTCTCCATTCTTCAAGTGTTGCTTTATCGAACGGAATTTGTCTTTTTTCGGGATGCTGCAATCCGTTTCTGCACATACGCAGCTTATGCAATCTGTTTGCTTCGTCGCGCTTTATAATGCCTTGATTTTCGGCTTCGTCGATCAACTCGTTAGCCTGAAGAGCAAGATCCGCAGAAAGCAGTATTCGGAGGTCGTACTGTGCTTTGATTAACAGGTTGCTGATAGCAACGCTATATCTTCCACGTGAGATTTGCTCGTCAATGAACTTTCTCGTGATCTTTTCGGGATGCTCGGATGCTGTTCTCTCGATGGATAATACCTCTTGAACAGGATTGAATATCGAATCAAAGCGTTTAAGTTGTTCATAGGAGTCTTTTGCATACGCTTTGTATTTTTCGATTTCCTTCTGTGCCTTGCTGTATGTTGCAAAGGTGTTGAAAAATTCATCGATATTGTAATCATCCTTCAGAGTGTAGTCGCTCGGATTCTCTACGCCGAGCATATCGCACAGCTTCCACAGATTGCCGCTAAACAAAGCGAATTTGCTTGCAAGCTCGGTTGCTCCATCAATGGGTGTGCGTTCAAGCACACGGGTTGCGTAAATATCGATTACGTTAACGACAGCCAATATTTCACTTTCATCAAAGGATGCGCTATCGAGTGCTTGATATACAAGCTCTGCGGATTCCTTGGCTTTCAACGGTTCTGCGAGTGCGGATATGTATTCCGCTTCGGGCATTTCCATAGCCTTTCTCAAAGGCGTTAACACCGTATTCTTGAAAATGATGTTTTCAAGCTCTACTGTCTGAACATAACGATTGAAGATATCTTTTGCTATTTCAGCGAAATATGCATTCCAACCTTCGCATTTCGAAAAAGCGGTGTTGAGACGGAGGAGAAGATCGATTCTATCCTCATCCGCACCGAGTTCGGAGAGCTTTTTGAGTGTGTATTTGTTTAAGAGTTCTGCATCTCCAAGAACTGTTGCAACATATGCAAGCGTTTGGCTGCTCTCGGCAGAACAACCACGCTCGAAGCAATCAAGATAGATTGCCTGCAACACGCTCTTGAATTGCTCCTCCGATGCTACCGTTTCAACAATGAGCTGGATTTCGAACACATCACCAAAAGTCTTACACGGTATTCTTACATTCAAGGGGAGATAATACTTGCACCCTGCATTATCAAGGAGAGCAAATTCTGCCTTTTCATCAAGAATATCGAGGTAAGTACCGCCATTTTCATATCGCAGAACGGTATCCGTTCTTGAATATCCATGAACACCTCTGCCAATGAAGAGTTTACAAGGTCTTGCGGCTTGCTTGCCTGCATCGCTTGGAATGTAGAGATTATCAATCTTGAGGCTGTCAAAGTCTACTGTTGGAACGCTTATATCAAACTTATATTTGTCTTTCATAAGCATTCCGGCACTCATAAGGGCGGAGGAATAATAGCTTTCAAAGAACGCCTTTTCATCGCTCGTTGCAAAGCCGAAGTCCATTCCGTCGGCATCAATGGTAATTGTCAGATTTTCTTCTGCCTTTGCCGCCAACTTTTTGGGTTCCTGATAGGTTATCTTGATAATCATTTCCTCGGCTTTGAGTCCGACCTTGGTCTGCACGAACTTCAAATATTCTTCCATACCTGAAACATCATATTTCACGTTATCAAGGAAATCCTCGCCGAGGAATGATGTTTCAAGCGGTGCGTAGCTCTGCGTACATACAAGCTCGAATTTTCTCGTTACAGGGCTGTAAAAGACAGGAGTTGTTTTCGCTTTTTCCTGTCCTGTTGGAATTGCTCCTTCGGCAAACATCTTTCTGCCTTTGGCAGTAAGCTCGAACAGATCAAGCGTCATCTGCTCAAAGTATTTGATGTTATCAATATAGGACGAGTTGATTCGGGTGTCCAATATGCCGTTAGCTACGAGCGACGAGAGTTCCTTTGCAAACATATAGTGCAAATCCGAGGGGATGCCGAAGCGTTTTAATACCTCGGCAATTTTCTCGCTACCCAGTGCGGATTTTTGAATAAGCTCAAGGAGTATGTATGCAATTCCCGAAGCCTTTCTGACCTCGTTGTAAAGCACGTCTACCTTGTATTCAAGCATAGGAAACGGACAAGAGGTTTTTATCTTTTTGATAGGTTTTAATTCCATTGTCAGCCTCCTATAATATCGTTTGCGGTCAGTAATCTACCGCGATAATTGATTGTGTCGATAATTTCTCTATATACGGGGAAATTATGCTTATCGAGAGCATGGTTGCCAGAAAGGTCGGGAAGCTCTATCGTCTGCTCGGAAAGGAATTTCTTTGCTCCGACGATAACGAGAAGCTTTCTCGCTCTCGAAAATGCAACGTTGATTCGCTCAAATTGCTTTACGAACTCGGCGTTGAAGCGATGATCCTTCGGGTTTCTGACCATAGAAACGATGATAACATCTCGCTCGTCGCCTTGGAAATCGTCAACCGTGCTGATGATGAGTTTCTGATCATCCTTGCCCGAAAAGCCCTTATATTGCTTTCCTTTTCTGCGCTTCTTGATAAGACCTGCCTGATCTCCGTAGGTACAAATAACACCAACGCTCGGTCTTTCATCGTCGCGCTTTTCGATTCTGACTCTGCCACGGCTTACAAGCTCAAGGGCTGCATCGTTCAGCCCTTCAAGCAACGCCATGACAACCTCCGCTTCTTGCTTATTGATCTTGGATGTGCTTCCTTCCTCGCTCGATTCCTTTTCATCGCAATCTACAAAGTAGATGT
>CANBDB010000158.1 GCA_947367285.1 uncultured Clostridia bacterium
CTATATCAAAACCGGTATAACCGTACCTGTTCGTGTGGATCATGTCCCGACTATGGCAGGTGAGCAGTCAACGCTTCCCGGTTACGATGCCATGGGCAGGCTGTTTGCTATCGGATATTTAAAAGGAATTCTTGACGGAATCAAATAAATAAGCATAAGAGGGAGATTGAAAAATGAACTTTAATGACAGAGAAAAAATTATAGCCTTGACGCCTCTTTGGACGGGAGAGCGGTTTCCTGACGGAAGACCGAAGGTCGCAGACAAATACCTTGATGCGCTTTACGGTATGACACTCGAGGAGGTATGGAAGCCTATTTTCGTGCTCGGCTATGAGCATCAGTTCGTCGGCGGAGGACAAGCGCCCATGCAGGCTTTGCACAACGATGGCAGAAAGCTCGTCGGTCGCGCGGTCACTTGTACATACGCTCCCACACGTCCTGATCTGCACGAGGTGCAGTTCAATCGCGGCTCAGAGGACGGACTCAAAGGCAACTACAACCAATGGGTCATCGACTCCCTGGTGGAGCGCGACGTGGTTGTTTGTGATATGTATGACAAAATCTATAAGGGTACGTTCCTTGGTGGAAATCTTACCACTGCGATCCGTAACCGCACCAAGACGGGCGGAGCGGTGATCTGGGGCGGTGTACGTGACGTGGAGCAGATGAAAAAAATACCCGACGTACAGGTCTACTATAGAGGCATTGATCCCACGCCTATTCGCGAGTTCGTGATGAAGGATTGGAATGACATCACCTCCTTCGGTGGTGCGGTCTGCCTCCCCGGTGACGTTGTTTTCGGCGCGGGCGGCGGTGTGCTGTTCATTCCCTCGCATCTCGTTGCTGACGTTGTGGAGGGCGCGGCAAAAACGCACGTCAAGGACGATTTCGGATTTGAGATGATCTGTCAGGGCAAGTTCACCACGGCACAGATCGACAGAAACACCTGGACGGAAGAAATGCTTGATATGCTCCTTGATTGGATCAAAAACGATCCTCGCGGTGAGGAATATCGCGACCTCGATTGGTCAAAGGAATACGACCTCGCTCGTAACGGCGACCCGAATGACACGCAGACGGCGCTGTAACAATTATGGGAAATCCGATCAATTTCTACGTTGCCTCCTGCGTCCCGGACGGCGGAGTGTATCGTTGCAAGCTTGACGTGGACGGAAAAGTGGAAACGAAAAAGGTTATTTCAGCCCCATCGCCTATGTGGATAGAGCCTGCCGGGGATGAAAGTCTTTGGGTGCTGATGCGTGCACCCTTTGAGGATAGCCCGAATAGTGGTGTGGCAAAATTCAGTCTGATTGACGGTGAAAGAATAGGAGATGTTCTATCGACCGAGGGAGCGGTGGCGTGCCACCTTGCGGTAGACGGTGACAACCTTTATGCTGCAAACTATATAAGCGGAAACGTTTGGTCGTCCGGCGGAAAGCTTGTTACCCATAACGGAAAAGGCATGGATCCCGTAAGGCAGACGAGCCCTCACGTTCATAGCGTATTTTTCTCGCCTGACAAAAAATACATACTAAGCTGTGACCTCGGGATTGACATGATATTCGTATACGACAGAAAACTGAATTTCGTTTCGTCAGCTGATGCCCCCACAGGAGCAGGTGCGAGACATCTTGCTTTTTCCAAGGATGGGGATTTCGTATACGTTATCAACGAAATGGGTGGCGGTATCAGTATTTTCTCCTATCGATGCGGAGCTTTGAAGTATGTAGATACCGTATCGGTGCTTCCTCCCGATTTTATAGGAACAGCATCGGGAGCGGCAATCAAGCTATCTGCGAACGGAAAGTTTCTCTATGTGACCGAGCGTGCTACACAAAGCATTATTACGCTATCGGCGGACGGCGCTAATTTGAAGATTCTCGCCCGTACTGATTGCTACGGAAGAGAACCTCGGGATTTTACTCTGCTGGCAGATGATCGGTTTGCCGTTTGCAGCAATCAGTTTGAGGATGTGATTGCGTTATTCCGCTTGTCCTCGGATGGTGTTCCAACCTTTTTGCATACGGTCGAAATTCCTGCGCCCCTGTGCTCCATTGAAATTGAAAGGAAAGAAAAACTATGAAAAAGATTTTATTAATCGGAGATTCGATCTGTCAGGGATATCAGAATTTTGTAAAGCTTGCGTTCAAAGATACGGCGGAAGTATATTTTCCGCAAGAAAATTGCCGCTTTGCCACTTATGTACTACGCAATCTTTTGGATTGGAAAAATGAGCTTGGATGCGGGGAGGATGTGGACGTGATTCATTGGAATGCCGGTCTGTGGGACGGTCTCGTTATGCCTGATGGAAAGCCTCTTATTTCCTTTGAACGGTATTGTGAGGATATAGAACGCGTTTGCGTAACCATGAAAATTTTATTTCCAAAGGCAAAAATGATTTTTGCTACTTCGACTCCCGTGCAGGAGGAGCTGTTTCAAACAAAATACCAGTATTATCGCAGATATAATAAGGATACAGTGCGGTATAATGCCAGGGCGTGTGAAATTGTACTCAAGCATGGAGGTATAATCAATGATCTATATTCTTTGATGAAAGATGTTCCTAAATCCTATTACTCGGATCAGACACATTTTTACACTAAGGAAGCATCACAAATGATTAGCGATCAAGTGATACGCTCAATCGAATTGTACGGAGAAGTAAAAGCAGCCCCCTTGAATTACGATGAAATATACGAAAAGAAAATGCAAGTCGTAGGTCTTTAATATGTGATAGTTAATCGAATAAAGAAGAGCAATCCGGAGTGACGAATTCGTTCACTCCGGATTGTTTGTATTTATCAAATTACAGTTCATATGACTTTCCGAAAAGTATCTGCATAAAGTTCCGTCTGCCGTAGAGTATACGGATGATGTGAACCTCGTTATCTTCCACCTTATAAAATGCGGTGTAGTTTCCGCAGACAAGGAAGCGGTAAGGCACTTCAAGGCTGATGATAGAGGAAAGCGGCGCACCGATTTCGGGGAAATCCGCAAGCTGACGGATGCGCTTCATAATCTTTTGGGTCGTATTGATTGCCGATTGCTCGCTGCACAGCTCGTCGGTGATATACGCTTTGATCTCCTTCATATCCTCAAGGGCATCGGGCGTAAAATTGATTTTAGCCATTTGCTACCCCCAGAAGTGCTTCGACCTCAGAGATATCAATATATCCTTTTTCTTTAGCAGAAGCTTCACCCTTGGCAAGCTCAACTGTCAGAGAGGTCAGCATTTCGTGTGCCTGTTCGTCCACGTCGGCAAGGTAGGCATTGAGCCGTCCTTCACCGAGCAAGGCGGAGTACCTTCCGCGACGGTGTTGCTTGAGGTAGTCGAGGTGCATCTTTCCGTATTTGCCGATTGGCTTCTGTTCGGGTAGCTCCACATCGGGAACGAGGTTGCCGTTTTCCTCGCGGTATGTACCTTTCAGCTGTTCTTAAATGGTTTTAGTGTCCTTCATTTCTTTGTTCCTCCGTACGTTTATTTCATCAAAACCTTATACCATGAAGCAAAAATGCTTGCTTGCAAGGGCGTTTTTGCGAAGCCGTCAATCGTGCGGTAACACGAAGTGCGCAGGGGCAACGCCCCAAAGACTTGCGTTAGCAAGTATTTCCGCACGGATTACACCGTAAGGGAAAACGCGTACTTGACGGTTATCTTGTGTCCTTGCGATATGCGGTTATGACGTTCAAATCTCATAGTTCGTACGGGGTTCATATTGTTGACCATCTGACCG
>CANBDB010000159.1 GCA_947367285.1 uncultured Clostridia bacterium
TAGTTACATACATACTCAGAACGAAACGTACTTAAATTGTGCAAAGCGGATTGCTAATTATTTTATTGCAAATATTATTTTAATATGATATAATATTCTAAATAAGTATGTAATTTTACAGGAAAGGCGCACCAAAACGTGCGATTGTGATAAAATGAGCCAGGCAAAATATCTCGAATGCGGAAAAATAGTTAATACCCACGGCATACGCGGTGGCATCAAGCTTGAGTCTTGGTGCGACACGCCCGAGGACCTCGCGTCGCTCAAAAAGGTGTTTTTGAAAAAGGGCGCGGAGTATGTATGCCACAAGGTTAAGCGCGCGTCGGTTTTCAAGCAGTTCGTGCTTTTCGAGCTTGAGGGCATTACCGACATTGACATGGCAAATGCGCTTCGCGGAAGAGTTGTATATGCCGACCGTGAGGATATTTCCATTGACGAGGGCGATTTCTTTATTGCGGATATTATCGGACTCCCCGTTATCGACCTTGCAAGCGGAGAAAAGATTGGTGAGCTTTGCGACGTGCTAAATCTCGGTGCGAGCGATCTTTACGAGATAAAGACCGAGAGTGGCAAAAAGCTCATACCTGCCGTTGACGAGTTTATAAAAGAGATTGATCTTGAACGCGGAATTTTTGTATCTTTGATAGAAGGAATGCTTGACTGATATGAGATTTGATATAATGACGCTCTTTCCCGAGCTTGTTTCGGGCGTTTTGGGTGAGAGCATAATCGGACGCGCGCAAAAGGCGGGGCACGTATCCGTCCACGCGCACAACATACGCGATTTTGCAAACAACAAGCACCGCAAGGTTGATGATACACCCTATGGCGGTGGATTTGGAATGCTTATGATGGCGCCCCCCGTTTACGATTGCTACGAGCACGTTCATGCTGAAGCGCTGGGGGAGCTCGGAGAAAACGCAAAAATCCGAGTAATCTATATGAGCCCACAGGGAAAAGTCCTCACACAAAAAAGAGCCGAGGAGCTCTCCGAATATGACGGACTTATTCTCCTTTGCGGTCACTACGAGGGCATTGACTCCCGAGTGCTCGAGGAGATAGTTGACGAGGAGATTTCCATCGGCGATTACGTTCTCACGGGTGGGGAATTGCCCGCTTGCGTGCTTGTAGACTGTGTTTCACGTCTTAAGGACGGCGTGCTCTCCGACAAAAAATGCTACGAGGACGAGAGTATTTCAAGCGGACTTCTCGAATATCCGCAGTACACCCGTCCCTACGAGTTCCACGGAAAAAAAGTTCCCGACGTTCTCATCTCCGGCAACCATGCGGAAATTGATAAGTGGCGAGCTGATGAGGCGCTCCGCGTGACAAAGGACAAAAGACCTGATTTACTTGACTGAACAATACACACTCCATTTTTGGATAGGGGGTAAGATTCTTTGAATAAATTTGAAGATAATAGATATTTTAAAGAGGAAGAGGATGAGGCGGTAGCTTTCAAAAAGCGATTGCTTGGAAAAGCTTCTCGCCCTGAAAAGAAAACGAATAAAAGTCTCGGTATTATTTTGACCTTCCTTTGCTCCGTTTCGGACGGATTTTTAAATCTCCTTCGCGAAAGTGCGCTCGGTCACTTTTTCTCGGATATTTACTACGAGTGGAATGCGAAATGGCGCAGCGGAGCTATATTTAAATTTTTCAAACACCGCAAGGGAAGTGAGGGTGGCAAGAGAGTTGGCTTCAGAGTTCGTTTTGCCAGGGCATACGAATCAAGTGTGCTTTGCCGTATTGTAAGTATCATTTCCGAAAAAATAATACAATCCCACGTTCGTATTTGGGGTATGGGTATCTTCACTCTCGCGTTTATGATGATTTTCGCGGCAATGGTGAAATACTATTTCTCCTCACAAATTCTCACAATTAATTTGTTGCTTGCGGGTGCGCTTATATTGTTGTCGCTGCCGCTCATCATTTCCAAAAAACGCTTGGGCGAGTCTTTAATGCAAGGACTTTTTACCCGCTACGTTGCGCTTGAAATTCTCGGACTTGATGCAACAAAATATCAAAAAGATGAAACAAAAAGCGGTGGTAACTACCTCATAATGCTTTGCATTTCCGGCTTTTTGGGACTATCCACATATTTTATACGTCCGTGGATATTGCTCGTGGCACTTGTACTCATAGGTGCATTCGCCTTGATTATGTGCTACCCCGAGCTTGGAATTGTAGCTACACTGACGATAATTCCTTTTGCAAATATTTTTGACCGTCCCTCGCTCATGTTGGCGATACTTTTGGGCGCCTCTCTCGTTGCCTACCTCTTTAAGCTGATGAGGGGCAAGCGAGTTATCCGATTTGAGTTGATGGATATCTTTGTGGTGGCTTTTGCCTTACTCTTCTTCATGGGCGGTGTGTTTACAAGTGGCGGTATAGAGTCCCTCTACAGTGCAGTTATGTACTCGCTCTTGATTTTCATTTATCCCTTGGTTGTAAATGCTTATATTCGTAAAACTTGGATTTATCGTGGAATGAATCTCATAGTTATTTCCACATCAATAATGGCACTCTTTGGAGTGTTCCAGGGCGGAGTAGCAAACTCCTCTTGGATTGACAGCACGGTTTTTGCCAATATCGAAAAGAGAGTTGGTGCGTCCTTTGACAATCCCAATATGCTCGGTATATATCTTGTAATTGTATTTCCGCTTATTTTGGGACATATCGCAAGCGCGAAAAAGGCGATTAGTAAATTCCTCTATCTTGCTTGTGCGGGAATAGTTCTTCTTTGCTCGATATTGACTTGGTCACGCGGTGCATGGCTCGGTATCATTGTGGGAACTGTTGTGTTCCTGCTTATGTATAATTTCAGAAGCATTTGGCTCATTCTCGCAGGACTTGTAACTTCGCCCTTGTGGCTCGGATTTATGCCAAGTCGCATTCTTGAGCGTCTTTACAGTATATTGACCATGTCCGATTCGTCGGTGGTTTACCGTTTCAATACTTGGTACGGTTCGCTATGTATGGCATGGAGAAATATCCTCTCGGGTATTGGAGTGGGTGAGAGCGCATTTAAAAATTCGTATCCCCAATTTGCCGTTTCGGGAACGGAAACGGTTATGCACTCACATAGCTTGTATCTTGAAATACTCGTTGAGATGGGCATTTTCGCATTTTTGATTTTCTGTGCGATTATGTTAATGTACTCGCAAAAGTGCTTTTCCTGTGTTAAACCGAGAAACTACGGTTCAAAATCAAGAATTATGATATGTGCAGGATATTCGGGCATTGCAGGTGCGCTTGTGATGGGACTTACCGATTACATTTGGTACAATTATAGAGTATTCTTGATATTCTGGGCGATTATAGCGCTCACAATTGCGCTCGTAAGGGTGAACGACAACGAAAGCGCAAAGTTTAAAGCACTTAACGAAAACAATCCCTTTTTCGCTACGATTGATATATAAATTGGAGGAAATATGGAAAATAATATACAAAATAATGGAACAAAGAAAACGAGATTTAATATGGTTGACGCCATTGCGGTAATTCTCGTATTGGTTATAGCACTCGGTGTATTTTTTGTGCTCGATCCCATTAATCTTTTCTCGGCTAACGGTAAAGAGACCGTGACTCTTTTATATGTTGTGGAATTTAAGGGCGTTGATAACGCGCTTAAATCCAAGATCAACTTGGGAGATGCCGTTATGCTCTCCAACACCGATTATGCACTTGGTACTGTGAGAAGTGTACGCACACAGGAGGCGCA
>CANBDB010000160.1 GCA_947367285.1 uncultured Clostridia bacterium
TCACATGAGCCGCCCACCCCCGAGACCTACACCTATTAAGTCGTCGGCAGCGTCAGATGTGTATAAGAGACAGCCATAGTAGGTTCTGTGAATATAAATCCCTTTCGCTCGAGGCTGTCAACGTATTTTTTAACAGTGTTGTTACTCATACCGACAGCTTCTCCGATAGTTGCATAGCTCGGGTGACACTGAAAGGTTTTCCTATCCTCGCAGTACATAAGGTATGCGTATATAGCAATCTCGCCTGCATCAAGTCCGAGACGGAACACAGCCTTCGGCATCGGAAAGAAGTCGCCGGGGTTATCTCTGCGTTTAGGATCGTAGTATCTCAAGGCAGTACCTCCTTCGTAAAGTTTTGATTGCATTTTGAATGGTTTTCATAGTAGTAGAACTCCTTTTATAATTTTTGAATTTGATTTTGAGAATAAAAAAAGAGTGCCGAGATTTTTCTCGACACTCATGTGTGTTTGGGATTTTAATAATCTAATACGGATGTGGGAACTCTGTTTCCATTGGCATCATAGTAAATGAATTTGTCATCGTATATTTCAATTTTTCCGTGGTTGCTTAATACGATTTTGCCGTCAACAACAATTACGTGTTCATATCCGTAAATGATTTCGAGCATATCCCCACGCTCTACGTTTTCATCGGTTGCGAGCTTCAGCTCGGTGTAGTGATAATCCTCGGGCGTTTTCACCTTTGAGAGAAGCCGTCCGTTCTTCTCGAACAGAAGGCAGGCAAAGAGGAAGCTCTTGATTTGCGATATCTCTTTTTTCTCCCCCGAATCAAGCTCTCGCAGAAGCAATCCAAGCACGTGATCGTTGGAGACATTGCGTGCTACGACCTTCAAGCATTCATCGAGTATCGTTTGCGTCTCGGCGCGGAGAATGACTTTCGCATCGCCCTGCGCTTTGCTTTCCCTGATACGCAGATGGCGGATATCATCCTCGGCTTTTTGCACGGCGACGATTATATTTTTCTTGCGGTGGTAGTCGTTGCTGTCGCCGTCGCTTTCATCAAGTGAGAAGAGATCGGAGAGCTTCACCTTTCTTTTCGGCAATCTGTACGGCTCGTATTTCGTAACGAAATCGTAGATGATCGACATCGGACAGTTCAGCGTTGCGGTATTATTTTTCTCGATCTTTTCTTCTTGTCCTGTAATGAAGTAGTAGAAGTTCGGGAGCTTGCCGCCGTTTGCTTTCTTGAACTCTTGCTTACGCTTCTCCAAGCGGTGAAGCACCTTGCCCGTTTTCACGGCGTACATTCTCTTTGCTTTATCGATCTCCATGCCGGACAGCACAGCCAAGATGCAGATCTCATTGTATATCGGGAGGATATCATTGATGCTTGCGCCGTCATTCACATTATGCCACAGTAGGCTGTTAAGGAACTGCGAGAGGTTGACGATATCTCCGATCTTGTTTTCCGCAATGGCAAGGTCAAGCCTTGCGAGATCCACGGCAGAAGAAGAATACTCTGCTTTGCCCACGGGAGCAACACAGCATACGGGAACACCCATATTTTCATAACAGGTCTTTGCCGAAAGGTAGAGGAACTGATCGTTCGTTACGAGCATGGAGTCCGAATCGTAGTCGCATCCGTTGAGCCTTTGCTGAAGATTACTGTTTATTGCGTTGGCGCAGACGATATCTCTTGTGAGGTTGAAATAGGTGTCTATTTCCTCTTTTCTGCGGTTGACTCCTATGAGGATATTGCCGAGGGTGATGTGCGGATTTCTCGCACAGGTCAGCATCTCTCCGTCCTCAAAGCGTTTGGTATAAACCTCGCCGTCACCGAGGAGCATAGGCTCTGTTGGCTCGTAGTTTTTATCCGTTACCGCACACAAAAATTCATAAGGGTTTCCGAAGATGGTTTGGTTGTTACCGTTTACAAGCACACGACCTTTTTTGAGTCTGCGCTTGAAATAATAACACACATCGGCTTTCAGATCCTTATAAAATTCCGTGTGTTCAAAATCGGGCGTTCTGAACAGCATCTCCATCACGACCTTGCGCCTATAATTATCTGCCGTCATAACCGCAAGGTCATCGGGTTCTGTTTCCGACAGGTAGTTGATCTGATAGCGAAGGTGCATTGCGCTGTTGTAGATCTTATAAAGGTGATAGAGCGACGCATCGAGCAACTGCTCCATTCCCGAAGGGGTGATGGCAAGGGTGTTCATCAGCTGATAGTTGGTGTACGCCAAGCGACCTTCCATATTGGACGGGGGCTTATCCGTTTTAACAACACCGAACTCGGATGTGGTCTTGCCGCCGTATACGGCATCAAGCCATGCTTCAAGGGACAATTTGAGAGATTGACCTTTCGGCATAAACTTGAGGTACTTGAGACTGCTTTCGGTAATGACGAGCTTAATATCCTCGACCTTACGCGCGGTGGTGTATCCTGCGAGCTGTCCGACGGTGGTGATGCCGTTATCCTTGAACCACTTTTGCAGGTTCGTGTTGAACGCACAGGTCTTGAAGAAGCGGTTGCGAAGGAGCATCATGCCTTTGTCGGCATATCCGGCTCTCTCAAACTCGCTCACATCAAGGAGGGCTTCGCCATCCCATATCACGTTCTCGATCTCGGTTTCTTCCTCGACCGCCGTGAGTCCGAGTTCCTTATCTTCCTTTACGCACACAGCGGTGGTCTTGAATTTGCTTACCTTGTCGGGAATGATAAGGATCGCTTTCTTCGGAAGCCTTATCGTGCTTTCGATGCTACTTAAAGTCAAGGCAATATACGCCTGCCACGATGCCTGATCCGAAACAGTATCCGCACAAAGTCCGCAGGCACTCCAAGCCATCATATCTGCGTAAAGTGGCTCTGCAATGAACAAACACCGTCCGTCACGGCTTGAGCCTGCGCTACGCTTATAACGAACATAATGGATGCCGTCAATGTCAAAGCCGTGCAGGTACAGATGCTCACGGATTTTCTCCTTCTTCACAATCGAGGGTATTTCTTTATCGCTTCTCTTGTACTCGTGCTTTTCTGCATCGTACACAAAGTATTTGCCGAGAAGCTCTGCGGAGATCGGCTGTTCTACGGGGGCATAGTGCCTGTCCTGATTGAGCGGTGTTTCGATTGCCACGAGTGTTGGTTCACCGTCAATAGCGCGGATGCACACGTGGTCGGTCATTTCAACATCGGCAACCGTCTGTCCGTAGAGAACGTATCTCCGTCCTTGCTTTTCATATTGCTTGATAGCATAATCGAAGGAGACGGAAACAATGGCTCGGCAGAAGGCTTTATCTTCAAGATAGGGATATCCTATCTCGGCTTCGTGCTTTGCGTAGACCTCTCGGAGCTTGATGGTTTCAAGGCTATCGTCAAGAACACCCGAGAAGGCATGGGCATTTGTCTTGCCGTCCTTTAGCGTGGTCAAGCCTTTGCTTCTGTAAATGGTACTGCCGTCAAGTGCTATGATACGAATAAATTCATATTTTTTCTTTTCTGCCGTCATCGTTAACCCTCCTTTCGCGATTTTTATTTGGTATTCTATTTTACCATATTTTGCGGCTTTTTTCAAGTAAGAGAATATGAACGGATCGAGATTTCTCTCAAAAATCTGCCGTTTTGACTTGCCTACCATATACGCAAGATGATAGGAGTGGATGCTATATCACAAAAAACCTTGTTTTATCTATATTTTTTCGCTGTTTTGTCCTAATGCAGTAAATAGGCA
>CANBDB010000161.1 GCA_947367285.1 uncultured Clostridia bacterium
CAAAGGCGGGGCAAATGTTCCTTTTCAATACCGATTCCGGTATCCTTAACCTGCAAGCAAACGCCTTGACCCGTTTCGGAAATTGAAACGGTAATTGAGCCGCCCTCTTTGTTGTATTTGATCGCGTTGGAAACAAGATTCTCGATAAGCTCAAAGATCATATTCTGATCGCCGAGTACCTTGCCGTCTCCGTTGATGGTTGCGGTAAGATTTCTCTTTTTTATCTCCTCGGCAAACTCGTTGAGAACCTCACACGCAAGATCCCGGAGAGAGATCTCGGCATATGCCTTTTCCGGCTGTTCTCCGTTTTCGATCTTCGAGAGCATCAGCATATCGTTGATAAGGGAGGCGAGTCTTACGCTCTCCTTATGGATTCTTTCAAGCTGCTTTTTGGAGGCTTCATCAATGCCTTCCTTGTTCATCAAAACCTCTGAGAAGCCTTGAAGAACAGTGATAGGCGTTTTCAACTCGTGAGATGCGTTGGCAAAGAAATCGCTCTTTTGTCTTTCAATCAGCTTTTCTTTGGTAATATCGGTTACGATAAGAATGGTTGCGATATCCTTGGATAGAACATCGTCGGTAACTCTGCTCAGCACAAAGGAAAGCTCCTTATCCCGATACGTGATGACGAAGGAATAGTCCTCCTTGAAGTGCTTTGATATTTTTTCGTGAATATCGAGATCCTCAATAAGGAAGATCAAATCTCTTCCGACGTCTCTTTGTACGCCGTTGAAAAGCTCGAGCGCACTCTTGTTTGCAAAGCTGATGCGCTTGAAATGATCCAAAGCGATAATGCTTTGAGACACGTTATCCAGCACGGTATTGAGCTTAAGTCTTTCGGCGTCTGCAACACGGATATGACTATGAATGTTTGCATTCAGCTCATTGATCTGGTCAAGAACGGCAAAGAACTCCGGTTCACTCATATCGGTCTTGATCGGCTGATACTGTCCTTCATTCAAGCTCTTCAGGCTATCGCCGATTGCCGTTACCTTTTTGGATACACTGTTGGATACCAAATTGGCAAGAACAAAAGAAACGATCAGCGCAACCAACAAAACTACGAGCAAGAGAGGAAGCAAGGTGGAGATATACGAAGAGATCTCGCTGCTTCTGACCGCTAACCGTAGTATCACCTCGGAGCCATCGGCAAGAGAGGTCTTGACTGCATAATAGGTCATGTCGCACTTAAAGGTTTCGGAATATCTCTCTACCGTTTCAGATTTGCCGCTCAGCGCATTCTGTATTTCCTCGCGGTCTGCGTGATTATCAAGGTCCGCCTTGGTATCACTTTCATAGAGCGGATTTCCCTCCAAGTCAAATATCGTAATTCGAAGCTCTGGATTATCCGAATACTGATTAAAAACGGCAAAATCGCTCTGCTCGTTCATCAGAGCCGCTGCAAGTGCCGTTTCTTCCTTCAAGCGCTCGTTTACAACGTTCTTGGTGTTCAGGTTCACGGCAACAAGTCCGAAGGCGAACATCACGAGAACAGCTGCCAGCGTTATTGCAAAAAATCTAATAAAAATCTTCTTTTTCATTTCACATCAAAACGGTATCCGATACCGCGCACGGTAACGATCACATCGCCGCCTCCACATTCGGTGATCTTGTCGCGGAGCTGAGAGATATGTATATCGAGCGTTCTTGTTTCTCCCATATAGCTCTCGCCCCAAACCTCACGGAACAGCTCCTCGCGCTCGATGGTTACGCCTGCACGTGCGATCAGCATCTTAAGCAGCTTGAATTCCTTCAAGGTCAGCCCCAAATCATGTCCTTCGTAAAAGATCTTGTAAACGTTATTGTCAATGACAAAACCCTTCTGAGCCGTCACGTAAAGGTTCGCGCGGCGAATATTGGTCTTGACACGGGCAATCAGCTCAAGCACCGAAAAGGGCTTGGTCATATAATCGTCAGCGCCCTTGTTCAGTCCTTTGACCGCGCTGATCTCGTCGGATTTTGCGCTCACGATAATGACTGGGATCTTCTCATCCATTTCTCTGATTTTGGTGAGGATGGTGTATCCGTCCATGTCAGGAAGCATGATATCGAGAATAATGAGGCTCGGGCGAGTTTTCGTAAACTCACGAAAGAAGTCCTTGCCGTTTTCAAACATTTTCGTAGCAAAAACACCTTCAAAAGCGCCTTCGTAAAGCTCGCGTATGCCTTCGTCGTCTTCAACTATATAAATGATCTCATCCATTAATACTTTTGATGTACCCCCGTTTCGTTATATTTTGTCCACTCGGCTACGTTCACTGCATGGTCGCCGATTCGCTCCAAGTATTTTGCGACCATCATAAGCTCAATGGCTTGGTCGCCGTTTCTGCCATCCTTTTTGATAAGCTCGATAAGATCGGTCTTGACAGAGAGGAACATATCGTCCATTTGATCGTCAAGAGCGATCACCTCGTCTGCAAGAGCCTCATCGTTGTTAATAAAGGAATTCACGCTCTCTCTGACCATTTTGACTGCAAGATTGCCCATAGCGGTAATGTGCGTGAGTTTCTTGATATAAGCATCGCCCGGCATCGTGTAAACAAGGTCGCCGATGTCAGCCGCCTGATCGCCAAAGCGCTCAATGTCGGTAATCATTTTCAGCGCGGTGGAAACCTCACGGAAATCCTTGGCAACCGGTTGCTGCTTAAGGAGAATACGCATACACTTCTTTTCTATCGCCATCTCGTATTCGTCAACTCGCTTGTCTGCCTCGCCGATGCTCTTTCCAAGCTCTCGGTCACGGTTGATCAGTGCTGTAATGGCGTTCTGTATCATCTGCTCGGTGAGTCTGCACATCTCTACCAGCTGTACCTTCAGATCTGCAAGCTCTTCTTCAAATATTTTTCTGATAGACATTTTATTGTTCTCCGATAATTATATCATAAATTTGTTAAGAAATCAACCGAATCTTCCTGTAATATAGCGCTCGGTGCGCTCATCCTTGGGAGAAGTGAAAATATCGTCGGTGTTGCCGTACTCTACAAGCTCACCGAGGAGGAAGAATGCCGTCTTGTCGGCAATTCGCGTCGCCTGCTGCATATTGTGCGTAACGATCACAATAGTAAGATCCTTTTTCAGCTCCTCCATCAGCTCCTCGATCTTGCCTGTGGAGATCGGGTCAAGAGCCGATGTGGGTTCGTCCATCAAAAGCACCTTGGGACTTGCGGCAAGCGATCGTGCGATACACAGTCTTTGCTGCTGACCGCCGCTCATACCGAGAGCATTCTTGCGGAGTCTGTCCTTGACCTCATCCCAAATGCTTGCACGGCGAAGCGACTGCTCTACGATCTCGTCAAGCTCGCTCTTTTTTGTAATGCCGAAGGTTCTCGGAGCAAAAGCGATATTATCGTAAATGCTCATAGGAAACGGATTTGGCTTTTGGAACACCATGCCGACGTTCTTGCGAAGCACGTTCACATCGGTTTCCTTGTCGAAGATATCAATGCCGCAGATACGGTATTCGCCTTCTATGCGACAGCCTTCCACAAGGTCATCCATTCTGTTGTATATTTTAAGAAAAGTAGATTTTCCGCATCCCGAAGGACCGATCAAAGCCGTAACCTGCTTTTCGGGAATCTCTATATCTATATTTTTCAAAGCGTGAAAATCACCGTAGTAAAGGTTGCACCCCTTGGCGGTG
>CANBDB010000162.1 GCA_947367285.1 uncultured Clostridia bacterium
CATTAATACACCTAGTTCGTGATGTAAACTAAAAAATTATATAAAATATTACCGCGACAATGGCGAAGCGCGACAAAAGTTTTTTGCCTACTTTTTTTCAAAAAAGTAGGTGCTTCTTGACAAAGAAAAGTGCAGATGATATAATTAAATAAATACACCTCAAGGAGGATTTGATATGGCATATTTAACTGATATTGAAATTGCAAAACAATGCAAAATGAAGAATATATATGAAATTGCTCGCGTAGCGGGAGTTAATGAGGATTTCATTGAGCCTTACGGCAAGCATAAGGCAAAGGTTTCGCTTTCGTATCTCGATGCGAAAAAGGACACGCCCGACGGAAAGCTCGTGCTTGTTACCGCGATAACTCCCACACCCGCGGGCGAGGGAAAGACAACCACCACCATAGGACTTGCCGACGGACTTTCGAAAATTGGCGAAAGTGTTGTTGCGGCACTCCGTGAGCCATCGCTTGGCCCTGTTTTTGGAATTAAGGGCGGTGCGGCAGGCGGCGGATATGCCCAGGTTGTGCCAATGGAAGATATTAATTTGCACTTTACGGGTGATTTCCACGCTATTGGCGCGGCAAATAACCTTCTTTGTGCTGTGCTTGATAACCACATTTACCAAGGAAATGAGCTTCGCATTGATCCTGAAAAAATTACTCTTCGCCGTTGCGTTGATATGAATGATCGCCAGCTCCGCTGCGTTCAGGACGGACTTGGCAGACGAGTTGACGGTGTGCCGAGAATGGACGGCTACGATATTACCGTAGCAAGCGAGGTTATGGCTATTTTTTGTCTTGCATCTTCACTTGAGGATCTTAAGGTGCGCCTTTCTCGAATGATAGTTGGTTACAATGTAGATGGCGAACCCGTAACAGCGGGCGATCTTAAAGCGGCAGGAGCTATGACGGCATTGCTTCGCGACGCGCTATCCCCCAATCTTGTTCAAACACTTGAGGGAACACCTGCATTTGTTCACGGTGGACCTTTTGCAAATATTGCGCACGGATGCAACTCCGTAATCGCAACAAAAATGGCGCTTAAGACTGCAAAATATACAATAACCGAGGCAGGATTTGGCGCAGATCTCGGTGCTGAAAAGTTCCTTGACATCAAGTGCAGAATGACGGGACTCAAACCGAATGCCGTTGTACTTGTGGCAACCATCCGCGCCCTTAAAATGCACGGTGGACTTGCAAAGACCGAGCTTGGAGAGGAGAATCTCGGGGCGCTTGAGACCGGAATTCCCAACCTTTTGCGCCATCTTTCCAATATCACCGACGTTTACCACCTTCCTTGCGTGGTTGCGCTTAATAAATTTCCAACGGATACCGACGCCGAGGTTGAATTCATTATTAATAAATGCCGCGAGCGTGGAGTTAACGTAGTTCTCTCCGATGTTTGGGCTAAGGGTGGCGAAGGCGGTATAGAGCTCGCACGCGAGGTTGTTCGACTTTGCGAGCAGGATAACTCGAAATTTGCTTTCTCCTACTCACTTGAGGGAAGTATTGAAGATAAAATTGAGCAAATCGTAAAGAATGTATATCGTGGCGACGGAATTTTTGTTACTGACGAAGCTAAAGAGCAGATAAAACGCCTTGAATCGCTCGGATTTGACCGTGTTCCCGTTTGTATGGCGAAAACGCAGTACAGCTTTTCGGACAATAAAGACCTTTTGGGCGCGCCCGAGGGCTTTGACGTAACCATCAAATCCGTTAAGGTTAGTGCCGGTGCGGGATTTGTGGTAGCGCTTACGGGCGATATTATGACAATGCCGGGCCTTCCTAAAGTTCCTGCGGCTGAAAAAATCGACGTTGACGAAAACGGCGAGATCGTTGGACTTTTCTAAGGTGACGCTATGCAAAAAGAATATACCCCTGCAATCATATTGTACGTTGTTTCCGCGGTTTTCTATATTGCGGCGGTGGTAGGACTGTTTATTGACAGTCACCATTGGGCGACCTTTTTGCTCGGCGGTGCCGTGATGATGCTCCTGGCTTCTTCCAAGCTCACAAAAATCGGCAAGAGATTGCGCGAGGATGAGGAGAGGGAAGAGGATAATAAAGAAGATAATGAATGAAAGTTTGCCAAAAAGAAAAGCCCTTGCTTGAGGGAATATGATTATAACGATACTGCAGTATATTTTGTTACGATATGCACACAGCATAGAAAATGCTCGCTGTCCCTACAACTAAAGCTAATAGTGAATATTCCAAATTTATATCAATATTTATGAGATTTTTCAATAAAGAATATGGATAAAACATTTGGCAAGCACGCTCACACGAGCATATAATAAGGGATTACAGAGATTACGAAAGAATTAAAACATATATACTTTAAAACCCACTAAAATGGGAGTTGGATGAATTATATTGCGAAGAATAGGAGAACAAAATGATTGACATCAGAGAAATGGATGCGGCATCTATTGCAACATGTGCGATTTTGTACCAAAGCTCATACAAAAATGAGCCGTGGAATGAACAATACTCTGTTGTTGAAATAACCGATTATTTATCTTGCTTTGTTGAGACTGAAACAAAACGTGCATATATGTTGGTGTTGGATGGGAAAATAATTGGAATTGCACTGGGATTAATCGTTCCTTGCATTGGCTCTGATTATTTTAGATTAGAAGATATTTGTCTATCTTCTGAATATCAAGGCAAAGGATTAGGAAGTCAATTTATTAAACTAATTTCCGACCGCGTTTTGTCCGAAAACTGCGATTCTATTTTGTTGGGAACGCAGAGAGGGTGTCCGGCACACAAATTCTATTTAAAAAACGGTTTTAAGGAAATAGAGTCCGTTCTTTTGTATAAAGAAACTAAACAAAAGCAATAAAAACACCCCACCTTCGAAATGAAGGTGGGGTGTTTTGTTTAGCAAGTTTTAATTGATTAATAATTAGCCTTTCTAACTTCGAAATAGCTCTTGGGATGGTTGCAAACGGGGCAAACCTCGGGAGCTTTTTTGCCAACCACGAGATGACCGCAGTTACGGCATTCCCACATAACCTGCTCGCCCTTTTCAAATACTGTCTGCATCTGAACGTTATTGAGGAGTGCAAGGTATCTTTCCTCGTGGCTTCTCTCAATTGCAGCTACCATACGGAATTTTGCCGCGATATCGTGGAAGCCCTCTGCCTCAGCCTCATCAGCAAAGGTCTTGTACATGTCGGTCCACTCGTAATTTTCACCTGCAGCGGCACTCTTGAGGTTTTCCTCGGTATTGCTGAGACCGCCGAGGAGCTTGAACCACATCTTTGCGTGTTCCTTTTCGTTGTCAGCAGTCTTTTGGAAAATCTCGGAAAGCTGTTCAAAGCCTTCCTTCTTTGCTACTGATGCGAAGTAAGTGTATTTGTTTCTTGCCTCACTCTCGCCTGAAAAAGCGGCTCTGAGATTTTGTTCTGTTTTTGAACCTTTAAGTTCCATAGTTAATACCTCCTTGGAATTTTGATAATATAATTATATATGAATAAAATGAAAATTTCAATATATTTTTGTCAATTTAATTGACAAAAATACATAATTGTAATAAATTAGGGAACGACATGTTGATTCGAGGTTAAATTAATGAAATGTAT
>CANBDB010000163.1 GCA_947367285.1 uncultured Clostridia bacterium
ATGTTGTATAATGGATGAAGAAAGGCGGTGAGCAAATGAACGAGAACTATTTATTGCACAATGAAACTGCAAAAAAGCTATATTTTGAATATGCAAGAAATTTACCTATAGTTGCTCTTTGCGAGAATTTTGAGGCGGATGATAAAATATATAGTAATATTGCCGAAGCTTTTTTAACTAATGATTGTTATAAGCTTGATGCAATGAGAGTTGCAGGTGTAGAGGAAAAGTATATTTCGGGTAATGCCTCGGATTATGAGAAATTCAAAGAATTTTGCAGAGTTTTTCCCAAATTTGCGGGTCATCCGTTGTACTTGCTTTCTCATATTGAATTGAAGAAACATTTTGGTTGCGAATACGTTATATGTGAAGAAAATTGCGATAGCATTTGGAATGATGTTAACCAAATAATATCAACAAATTTGCTAACCGAAAAAGCACTTTTGAACAATACTAATATTGAAATTTATAACGCATTTACTTACTATTGGATACAGGAAATTAAAACAAATTATAATATTACTGACTTTAATACTTTAGAAAATGAACTTAAAAATAAAATGCTAATTTCTAAAGAATTCGGTTGTAATATCGTATTGTACGATCCATTACCTGAATTTGTCAAACCCAACCCATATTTTGCTAATGAAATTGTAAAGAGAATAAAGTATGACGATAAATCGTTGGAATTTGATGATCTGGCGCTTCTTGATGCGCAAATTGTAAGAGTGATCGCTGAGGAATGCAAAAAACACGATTGTACCTTCCTTACAAGAGTTAGTTGTTTTAACGATGATCTCTCTAATTATCTTAAGGAATGTAATCTACTACCCAAGGTTAAGCAATACTTAGCCTATTCTATTGGAGACAGTGAGGATTATCTTGAATTACAGTTGAGAGGGTATGCAAGGAATAATCCCATTGGTCAAATGATCTCCACTATTGGTAATTTTGACAAAGCATTGTCATATCCCAAACACGATTATTTTCGTAGAGTTATATGTAATATAATTGGCAAATGGGTTGAAAACGGGGAATATACGTCGGACGAAAATACACTCAAAAAATTGATAGAAGATATTTTATACAACAACTTAAAAGAAGCCATCATGTGATGGCTTCTTTTTTTATGCAATAAATTCAAGTATATCCTTAATAGCTTCGTCGCGACAATTATCGTTAAGAATTTCGTGACGATTATGTGGATAAATTCGTGTAGTAACGTCAGCTCCGTAGGATTTGAGTTTTTCTTCACAAATACGAATGCCTTTTCCATAGTCTCCTACAGGATCATCTTCTCCTGAGGTCAAGAGAATTGGCATCTTCTTTGCAACAGACTTGAACCACTCGTCAGTATTACAGTTCTTATTGAGTGATATGAGGTCGTGCATTGCTGACACCGTAAATTTGAACATACACATCTTGTCAGCTGTATATTTCTTTCTAATTTCAAGATCATTAGTAAGCCAAGCCTTAGGATCGTTCTCGTCTTTGAACTTGTCATTATATGATCCAAACGCAAGAGTGTCAATGAGTCCTGAAATATGCTTTGGACCTTTGATGGCGCGAATAAGCTTGCAAACAAGGAGTCCTGCACCTGCGATAGGGTTAGGGCCACTAGTACCCATGATAATGAGTTTATCGGGTGTAATATACTTTTGCGTAGCCATTCTAACAATGAATGAGCCCATACTATGTCCCATAAGGAAGTAGGGATGCTCTCCATATTCCGCTTTCATAGCATCAGCAAACATCTTAACATCGTGGGCAAGAAGGTCATCTCCGCCTCGCTCCGCAATAAAACCAAGCTCGGAATCATCCTTTGCGGTATTAGCATGACCGAGGTGGTCATATCCAAATGCGATATAGCCATTCTCAGCAAGTAATCTCATAAACGAATCATATCTACCGATATATTCAGTCATACCGTGTACAACGTGAAAATATCCCTTAATTTCTCCAAAGGGTCTATACACCTTACCGACAAGTTCATTTTTGCCGTTAGAGGAGAGAACTCTTTTTTCTCCAACCGAATAACCTTTGTTCTCGTACATAATACCACCTATACCTTTCTACAAGCGCCAACAGCATTTGACCAACCGTCAAGTAATTCTTGGCGTTTTTCTTTTTCAATAGAGGGATGGAAGGAGTCGCTTCCCGTTACTATTGTTCTAAGCTCGTCTCTATTCTTATAAAAGCCAACCGCTAAGCCCGCAAGGAATGCAGCACCCTGTGCAGTTGCCTCTGTAAGTGCAGGGCGAATAACCTCAACGCTTGAAATATCGCTTTGGAACTGCATAAGGAAATTGTTAGCTGATGCTCCGCCGTCAACCTTAAGGGAAGTAATGTCCCTACCTGTATCGGCTTCCATTGAAGAAATAACATCATGTGATTGATATGCTATTGATTCGAGAGCCGCACGAATAATATGATATACGTTTGCACCTCTTGTAAGACCGGTGATTCTTCCCCTCGCGTGCATATCCCAATAGGGTGCACCAAGGCCTGCAAATGCCGGAACAAGATAAACGCCTGCGCTGTCCTTTACTTTCTTAGCAAAATATTCACTATCTTTAGACTCGTTGATAACCTTTAACTCATCTCTAAGCCACTGAATTACAGCACCACCAACGAAAACTGAACCTTCAAGAGCATATTCGGTTGGTTTACCTTTTTCGCTTGCCGCAACTGTTGTAATTAGACCGTTCTTGGATGAAATTCTTTGGTTTCCTGTATGTGCGAGAAGGAAGCAACCCGTACCGTATGTATTTTTAGCCTGGCCATCCTCAAAGCAGCACTGTCCAAAGAGAGCTGCTTGTTGGTCGCCTGCAATTCCGCAAATCGGAACTGAAGCTCCCATTATATCCATATGTCCGTAAACTTCGCTGCTCGAGCAAATCTGTGGAAGAATGGAGGAGGGAATATTCAAAATCTCAAGAAGCTTTTCATCCCAAACCCCTTTTTCAATATCATAGAGCATTGTACGTGATGCATTGGTAGCATCAGTAACGTGAATTCTACCATCGGTAAGCTTCCAAATAAGCCATGTATCAACAGTACCAAATAAGATTTCACCACGTTCAGCCATCTCCCTTGCGCCCTCAACGTTATCAAGTATCCATTTAATCTTTGTAGCACTGAAATATGCGTCAATACGAAGTCCCGTGGTATTTTGTATGTATTCCGAATAGCCTGCTCGAATAAGCTCGTCGCAGTAATCCGACGTTCTGCGGCACTGCCAAACTATTGCATTATAAATAGGCTTACCGGTGTTCTTATTCCAAAGTATAGTTGTCTCTCGCTGATTAGTGATACCAATACCTGCAATTTCCTCGGGAGAAATACCGCTTTTTGCTATGCACTCGGTCAGAGTTGCATATTGATTTGCATAGATCTCCATAGGATCCTGCTCAACCCAACCTGGTTGAGGGTAATACTGAGTAAATTCATGTTGAGAAGAGCAAACAATGTTGCAATGGTAATCAAAAAGAATGCTTCTTGCACTTGTCGTGCCTTCATCAAGAGCCAAAATATACTTTTTCATAATTACTCCGTTCTGTCTAAAATGACAACTTTTTTCTTAATATAC
>CANBDB010000164.1 GCA_947367285.1 uncultured Clostridia bacterium
GTCCTCGACGACCCGTCACAAAACAAAAGTTACATTCATTTCGAAACGGACGCGCAATGCGCGCCCCTACGGTGTTTGTGAGTAGAATATTATTTTCGTGTAGCTACTAACCGTAGCCGTATCGTTTGAAATCTAACATAAGCCTTCCCCTGAGGGGAAGGGGGACCGCTTGCGGTGGATGAGGAGAACGCGGTTTATGCGTACAAATAGTCTTTCTCATTTGTCGAAAAACGTTATGTGTTGCTCCGCAACACAATTTGCGCGAAATTTAGCAATAAAATGCTTTAAAAGTTTTCCGGGGGTGCAGGGGGCGGCTTTTCAAAAAAGCCCCCTACTATTCCAAAACAAACTATCTCCCTTACAAATCAAAATTTGAAAAACAAAACAAAAAGGAACAACCTCGCGGTTGTTCCCTATTTTTATACTATTCCGTTAATAAAGTTTCCTATTGACTCTACTATATACTCAAATACCAGCTCCACCACGGCGATAACTGAAAGGACGGCAAATGAAACGACGAGAATCACGGACATAATATCTCCGAGGGGATTATGGTATTCTTCCTCCTCGACCTCACCGCTTGTCGCAAAGGCGGGAACTGCCATAACTCCAAACACAAATGCGATAACAAGTATCATCGAAAGAATTTTTACAGTCATCTTCTTCATATGTCCTCCTAAATTATATCCAGCATCTTCTCCACGCTTGCGATTTTGACACAAAGGCAAAGGACGTTCATCGCCTGTTGCAATTCATCATTCGAGGGGTAGGTGGGTGCGATACGAATATTGCGGTCGCGCAGGTCATTACCGTACGGGAAGGTAGCTCCGACGGTGGTAACAACCACGCCCGCACCCTTGAGTAGCTTATAAACTCTCTTGGCACAGCCGTCCAGCGTATTCAAGCTGATGAAATAACCGCCGTTGGGATCGCTCCAAGTGGCGATATCCGCCTCTCCAAGCTCTCGGGAAAGTGTATTTTTAACGATATCAAATTTCGGACGGATAATCTCGGCGAGCTTCATCATATGCGCTTTTATATTATCCGCAGTACCGAAATACTTAACGTGTCTTATCTGATTTATCTTGTCAAATCCAATCGTTTGCGCCGCAAGAATCGGGCGAATTTGATTGAAATTCCTCGTGCTCGTCGCAAAAATTGCCACTCCCGAGCCGGGGAATGAAATTTTAGACGTAGATGCGAAATAGAAAACTCTATCTATATGACCGCAGCCAAGACAGATATCAAAAATATCAACAAGCTCGTCGCGTTTGTCGGGATAAAGATCGTGCACCGCGTAGGCATTGTCCCAAAAGATACGGAAATCCTTTGCCGCGGTGTGCATTTTAGCAAGTCTCTCCACGGTTTCGGGGGAATAAGTTATTCCCTCGGGATTGGAATATTTGGGGCAGCACCAAATTCCCTTGATGCTATCGTCATTCGCCACAAGCGCCTCAACAGCGTCCATATCGGGCCCCGTTGGTGTCATATCTACGGTTATCATCTCAATGCCGAGCGACTGACAAATTGCAAAATGCCTGTCGTATCCGGGTGCGGGGCAAATGAACTTTACCACGGGAAGCTTGCACCACGGCTTTTCGCTTCCAAGCACACCGTAGAGCATAGCTCTTGCCACGGTATCGTACATAAGATTGAGCGACGAGTTTCCCGCAACGAAAATATTTTCAGGGGGAATGCCCAAAAGGTCGGAAAAGAGCTTTTTCGCCTCGGGAATACCCTCAAGAATACCGTAGTTACGGTAATCCACGCCGTTTTCGTTAATGCAGTCCTCACTCTTTGATATGCAGTCGAGCATACCCGTCATCATATCGAGCTGCTCCCTGCCGGGCTTTCCGCGCGAAAGGTCAAGAGAAAGTCCTCTCTCGCACACGTTTTTATATTCATTTTTCAGCTCAAGGTAAAGTGCCTCAAGCTCTCGGTTGCTCATTTCACTGTATTTCAAAATGAACACCTCCTCTTTATGAAAATGAATGATAAATTAATAAGAATGTTCTTTTTTGAAAAAAAGAACCAAAAAACTTTTTATCTCATTTTATTGCAAAATTCCGCGCAAATTGCTACTTTATCTATAGCCGCAAGCAAATCAAGGAGCTATTATTTGTATTAGTAAATTTTAGAAAATCAAATCTTTGATTTGGTTTTCGTAGTTTGAGCAATAAAATCACCGTCGAGAGCAAGCTCACGCAAGGGAATTTTGTTGGTTGAACTGACAAATTGCTCGCAATTTGTCAAAAATTTACGCAAAATCAGCGCAACCTAATGCGATTAAAAGTTTTTTAGGGGTGTGGGGGCAATTTTTCAAATATGCCCGACGTCTGAATTTGTAACTATTAAAATTCCGCGTTACCTGTTGTTCTGGGGAACGCCTCAACGTCACGGATGTTGGAAACACCTGTCATATACATGATAAGACGTTCAAAACCGAGACCAAAGCCTGCGTGACGGCAACCGCCGTACTTGCGAAGCTCGAGATACCACCAGTAATCGTCGGGGTTGAGCTCGAACTTAGCCATTGCCTCAAGCAATTTTTCCATTCTCTCCTCACGCTGAGAGCCACCGATAAGCTCACCAACACCGGGAACGAGCATATCCGCTGCAGCAACGGTCTTGCCGTCGTCGTTTTGGCGCATATAGAATGCCTTAATGTCCTTGGGATAGTCGGTTACGAATACGGGCTTCTTGAAAATTTCTTCAGTGAGGTATCTTTCGTGCTCAGTTTGAAGGTCCATACCCCAGTATACGGGATACTCGAACTGATGTCCGCAGTTTTGGAGTCTTTCAACCGCTTCAGTATAAGTTATTCTACCGAACTCGCTGTTTACAAGCGCAGTAAGGCGCTCGATAAGTCCGTTATCGAAGAATTTGTTGAAGAATTCCATTTCCGCAGGGCAGTTTTCCATAACGTAGGAAAGAACGAACTTCATCATATCCTCTGCGGTGTCCATATAGTCAGTAAGATCCGCAAAAGCAAGCTCGGGCTCTACCATCCAGAACTCTGCCGCGTGGCGCTGAGTGTTAGAGCGCTCCGCACGGAATGTGGGGCCAAAGGTGTATACGTTTGCGAATGCCATAGCATAAGTCTCAACGTTGAGCTGACCGGAAACGGTAAGTCCTGCTCTCTTTCCGAAGAAGTCCTGGCTGTAGTCAACCTCACCGTTTTCAAGTCTTGGAGGGTTGCTCAGGTCAAGGGTTGTTACCTGGAACATCTCGCCCGCACCCTCACAGTCACTACCCGTGATAAGAGGTGTATGAACGTATACAAATCCTCTATCCTGGAAGAATTTGTGAATTGCATAAGCCGCTACACTACGAACACGGAAAACCGCGTTAAAAGTGTTTGAACGGGGACGAAGATGCGCGATTGTACGGAGATACTCAAGTGTATGACGCTTCTTTTGAAGAGGATAATCGGGAGTGGATGCACCCTCAACGTCAATTTTCTCCGCCTTAAGCTCAAAGGGCTGCTTTGCCTCGGGAGTGAGCTCAAGCACACCCTCGATAACGAATGAGCAACCACCGTTTTGCTTTGCAATAACTTTATAGT
>CANBDB010000165.1 GCA_947367285.1 uncultured Clostridia bacterium
CTTGAAGGGAAAATAAAACGATACAATACGACTACTCACATACGATATCATCACCGCCAACACCGTAGGGGCGGATTCCATATCCGCCTTTTTGGTGTTTCGGGAGCATATGGAATGCTCCCCTACAACAATGTAGAGCAAAAGCCGTGACGATATTGCTACACGTAAACGATATTTTCCCTCAAACTACGTAGGGACTGGCAGTCTCGACTGTCCGTACCAAATGAATGTAACTTTTGTTACAAACGCACTCTCCTTCCGTCAGGCTACGCCTGCCACCTTCCTCCCGGAGGAAGGCAATTTATAACCATAACGAAATGGCTACGTACACGTGAAGGCATACCCCCTCACACCGTAGGGGAGGGGTCTCCCCTCCCGTCTTGAAGGAATGCAACTTTTTTACAATCCCTCACCGCCTACAGCGGAGCTCCCTTTACACAAGGGAGCCTTAGGTTAGATTGAGAACGATATGGCTACGCACAAATTATATCACGCCCACCAACTCCGTAGGGACCGACCTCCCGGACGGTCCGTTTGGGATAAAAGTTACTTTCATTTCCGAAACGAGAGGGGAGACCCTACGGTACGAAATAGCCTCCTTCCGCAGAGGGAGGTGCCGAGGAACGAGGCGGAGGGAGTTCCCCGAGCAACGCGAGGTTTTGAAACGTAAGTTGCATTAAAAATTTCCCACCCGTTGTGCTACGGGTGGGAAATAAATTTTGATTTTTAGTTTATTTTAGCAAGAGCCGCGATAACGTTATCAAGATTTTCCTGATATTTAGCCATCTTTGCCTTTTCGCCTTCAACTACCGCTGCGGGCGCTTTAGCAACGAAGCCCTCGTTGGAAAGCTTTTTAACAATACGCTCAATCTCGCCCTCGAGCTTTTTCTTTTCGCCCTCAAGACGAGCCTTTTCCTTTTCGAAATCAATGATATCGGAGAGAGGAAGATAGATTGTAGCCGCGTCGGTGATGATCTGAACGGAGTTATCCGCGCTTACTTCACCTGCAAACTTCTCGGCAACGCAAATCTCACTTGCGGAAGCAAGTCGGATAAAGAATGCCTCGCTTGAAGCTCCGAAAATATCGGAGTATCTTGTTTCGATAAATACCTTTGCTTTCTTTGAGGGAGGAACGTTCATCTCACTTCTTCTCGCACGGATAGCGGTGATTGCGTCGATAATCTTTTGCATCTTTTGTGCGTCGGAGTCAAATGAGAATGCCTCGTTGTACTCGGGATAGCTGTCGATCATAATGCTCTCGCACGCGTGGGGAAGAGCCTGATAGATTTCCTCGGTGATGAAGGGCATAAAGGGATGAAGGAGCTTGAGTGTACCGCAAAGAACGTAAGCGATAACGTTCTGGCAAATGAGGTTTGCCTCAGTGTCCTTTTCATTAAAGCGCGCCTTCGCAAGCTCAATGTACCAGTCGCAGAAGATGTCCCAAGTAAAGCTGTAAATTTCGGAGAGCGCAACGCCAACCTCGAATTTGTCAAGGTTTGCAACAACACTTCTTGTAAGCTCGTTGAACTTAGTGAGTATCCACTTGTCCTCGAGCGCGAGCTTGGACTCCTCGGGGAGCTTGATCTCGTCAATAGTAAGATTCATTCTAACGAAACGGGAAGCATTCCAAAGCTTGTTAGCAAAGTTACGAGCCGCCTCGATCTTTTCGTCGGAGAATCTCATATCGTTTCCTGGGGAGTTACCTGTTGCAAGCGCAAAGCGGAGCGCGTCAGCACCGTACTGATCAATAATCTCAAGGGGATCGATACCGTTTCCAAGGGACTTGGACATTTTTCTACCCTGCGCGTCTCTAACGAGACCGTGAATGAATACGGTGGAGAAGGGTTTTTCGCCCATATGCTCAAGACCGGAGAATATCATACGGGAAACCCAGAATGTGATGATATCGTAACCTGTTACAAGTACACTTGTGGGATAATATCTCTTAAGATCCTCGGTGGATTCGGGCCAACCGAGAGTGGAGAAGGGCCAAAGGGCAGAAGAGAACCAAGTATCAAGAACGTCCTCATCCTGACGAACAGCCGCGCCACACTTGGGACAAACTGTAATATCCTCTTTGGAAACTGTCATCTCACCGCAATCGTCGCAGTAGAAGGCAGGAATTCTGTGACCCCACCAAAGCTGACGGGAGATACACCAGTCAAGGATGTTGTTCATCCAGTTAAAGTAATTTTTAGAGACTCTTTCGGGAATAAAGTTAACGTCGCCCCCCTCCACCGCTTCGATAGCGGGCTTAGCAAGGGGCTTCATCTTAACGAACCACTGATCGCTTGTCATGGGCTCAACGGTTGTTCCACAGCGATAGCAAACACCAACGTTGTGATCGTGAGCAACTGTCTTAACGAGGTAACCCTCTGCCTCGAGGTCGGCAACGAGTGCCTTGCGGCACGCGTAGCGATCCATACCCTCGTACTTGCCTGCATAAGCATTCATAGTAGCATCGTCGTTCATAACCTTGATTTGCTCAAGATCGTGGCGCTGACCAACGAGGAAGTCGTTGGGGTCGTGCGCGGGAGTAATTTTTACGCAACCTGTACCGAAGCCGATTTCAACGTAATCGTCAGCGATAACGGGAATTTCGCGGTTAACGATGGGGAGAATGAGTGTCTTACCGATAAGGTGCTTTGTAGCCTCGTCCTCGGGGTTAACTGCAACCGCGGTGTCACCGAACATTGTTTCGGGACGTGTTGTAGCAACCTCAACGTAGCCGTCCTCACCCTTGATGGGGTACTTGATGTGCCAAAAGTTACCGGGCATATCCTTGTATTCAACCTCCGCGTCGGAAAGAGCGGTGAGGCAACGGGGACACCAGTTGATAATTCTGTATCCGCGATAAATAAGACCCTTGTTGTAAAGGTTTACGAATACCTCACGAACCGCGTGGGAGCAACCCTCGTCCATAGTGAATCTCTGACGGCTCCAGTCGCAGGAAGCACCGAGCTTTTTGAGCTGGCTTGTAATTCTTGTTTCGTAGGTATCCTTCCAACCCCAAACGCGCTCAAGGAACTTTTCACGTCCGAGGTCATAGCGAGAGAGACCTTCGTCAACGCGGAGGCGTTCCTCAACCTTAATTTGTGTAGCGATACCCGCGTGGTCTGTACCGGGTACCCAAAGAGTGTTGTAGCCCTGCATTCTCTTGTATCTAACGAGAATGTCCTGGAGGGTTTCGTCAAGCGCATGGCCCATGTGAAGCTGACCCGTAACGTTGGGCGGAGGAATCACGATGGAAAACGCGGGATTGTTATTGTTCTTGTCGGGCGTAAAATAGCCCTTTTCGCACCAATTTGCGTAAATTCTGTCCTCAAATTCCGAGGGCGAATACGTCTTTGGAAGCTCGTTGTAGCCGTTCATTTTTTGAACCTCGCTTTCTTAATGTATGTAAATAAATTTTTATCTTTAAAAAATGTTTGAATTGGGAAAAGGGGAACTCCGTCACCGCTTCGCCCACTCGCGTCGCGTGTCGAGAGTTATCGCCTGCGTTACTCGGCTCTACTCTCTCGCGCTTTGGC
>CANBDB010000166.1 GCA_947367285.1 uncultured Clostridia bacterium
TTTGCGCGGAATTTGTTTGCGAAGCGCGACAAAAAGTTTTTGCGCCACTTTTTTCAAAAAGTGGCAATCCGCACCAATCTTTCTCCCCTATAAATCAAAATTTGAAGCGTCAAACAAGCGAAAACAAGATGCTTTTCATATCCACATGGTCCTTTGCGATATATGTGGGTGTTACGTCGAGATTGGGATATTTACCCGACTGCTCGGTCTCAATATATACCGTTTTGAGTCCTGCCCCACTAGCGCCGAGGACGTCATCATGAAGATCGTTACCAACGTAAACACAATTTTCAAGTTCAATACCGAATCTTTTTGCCGCCACGTCAAATATTGCTGTGTACGGTTTTTTTACGCCCGCCTCGCTCGATATGAGAATACCGTCAAAATGCTCGGTAAGTCCAAGCTCGTCAAGCTCATCCCTTGTAAAACACGCCTGCGCGTTGGAAACAAGGTAAACACCCGCACCGCGCTCTCGAAGTCCGTCGAGAATTTCAAAAATACAGGGGAAAAGTCTCAACTTTTCTCTTGAAAGTACTCTGAATTTTCTTGCGATTTCGGGAGCATTCTTCTTTGAAACGCCTCTATTTTCAAGCATTTCTTCAAAAACGAGCAAGAGGTCAAATTCTACAAATTTATGCTCTCTCGCGTCAGCGTGCTTTTTGCAAATGGCTAGGTACTCTTCTCTAACTGCTGTGGAGTCGTTCTCTCCCAAAAGCTCGGCAAAGCCGCACCAAAGCTCGTCTTTTTCTTCGTCGGTATGTATATCGGCAAGTGTGCCGTAAAGGTCAAACAAAAAATTCATATATTCTCCTTACCAAATAAACGGAATCATTCTATATTTTACTTTTTTCTTATAATCCTCATAGCCTTCAAGCTCTCGGGTAAGGACCTCTTCCTCATTTTTGATACGTGCCGCGATAATAAAGGGATAAGCGAGGAAAACAATGAAGGAAATAAGAGATCCAAGAACGAGGGGCATTGCCATAAAAAGCAAAACAGTTGCAAAATACATAGGATGGCGAACTATACCGTAAAGCCCTGTAGACACCACCTTTTGTCCTTCAACTACCTTTATCGTTCTTGAAAGATACGTATTTTCGCGCAACACCTCGGCGTAAAGCAAATATGCCACAATGAACACTACAGATGCTACGATATTTACCGTAAAGGGCAACTCAATCCACTTGAAACGGAAGTCAAGTCCTGCAAGTACGAATCCCGAGATGAACATAAGACCCGAGAGCTTTACAACTATACTTTGTTCCCTCTCCTTTTCCTTGGCATCAAGGCGACTTGCGAGAAGCATAGGGTTTTTAACCATCATCACAATTCCTGCGCCAAACATTGGTACGAACAAAATTCCCATAAGGAGCCAGCCGCCCGTGAACGCAAGCGTTCCTGCAGGAAAAAATATGAGCGCACCTATAAGCGCCACACCGAGTGTGAATTTAATTATGGCTTCTACAAACAACTTAACTGTCATAGTATTTTCTCCAGTTCATTTATTTTAACTATGCGATAAGAGGGGTGCTCGTGCGCTCGGTACTCATCACTGTGATGAACGGGCGGGCAACCCATTTTTCTATATTCAAAGAGGAAATTTTGCCACTTTTCTTCATCAAAACCAGGTGCTTTTTCTTTTAGGACAAGATGTGCAATCATCAGATTTTGCTCAAACGCTTCCATTCCGTTATCCACGATTTTTGCAGAGCTCTTGAATATCTCAAAAAGCAACTCGGGGGACATTTTTTCACGTTTCCACGCGCCAAGATTAACGCGGCACACTTCATCCGAAATCTTTTCAAAAAGGGGTTCGTCGGTGATACTCACATCATCAAATTCAGCCATCAGATAGGCGCGCGCCCTATCCGTATTTGAGAGCAAATGCTCCGCTCCGAAAGCCGCTTGATAGCAAAGCTTTACCGCATCGGACAACTGCATTGAGGGATGATTTTTCAGTTGTTCGTCAAAATAAAATCCGAAGCTCATTTTTATCTCCTTTGCTAACGTTTGCTATAATATTTTAACACTACGCTTTATTTTTGTCAACAAAAAAACCGCTTCGTACGAAGCGGTTTTGCGTTTTATTTAAGTTTTATTTCCATCCAAGATTCCAAATGGTGAGACGGTCCTTGTTCTCGGTTGAACCGGAAGGACAGTTATTCGTAATTTTGATGATGAAGTCTCCTTCAATCTCTTTATCAAGCACCCAATGGAGCTCATAGCCCTCGCTCTGCGCGGCACTCGAATTTTCAACCTTCTTGCTAGCAATCACCTTGCCGTCTTGAATTATTTCAACCGTGAAGCTGATCTTTGAATCCTTATAGGTAAGTCCGTATTCAAGGTAGACCTCGCTTACACCACCGCTGATGGTTGCGGACGTTAACGTTCCCTGCTTACTCTTATTGCCGTTGAGCGTTATCTGAGGAACGTCCTTGCCAATCCATTCCGCTGTATCAATTCTTGACCAGGTCAAAACCCAACCGTCACTGCTTGTACGCTTATCCTTGTACTGAGTTACAGTTCCTGTGCCCTGGAATTTTGAAAAGTCGTAGAGAGTGCCGTCAAATTCCGTGCCACCAACGTCCTCACCGGGATTTTCTCTCTCGCTCTCTCCCGTAGCGTAATCAATAATAATACCGGGCTGAACGTTGTAGATATATACGCAGAACATAATGTCCTCACCGTCATCCTCATAGGATTTCGCTTCCATAAGAACGCCGCTTGCCACAAGATTATTGCCCTCAAAGATGGGAGTTACGCGGTACATTACGTGAGTATCGTTACCCTTTACGTAAGAAAGAACCTGGTTTTCAAAAATCTGCATTACCGTTTGGTTCATATACGCAGTGCCTGTGATAAGGTTATTTTTGTTAGCATTTTCACCCGCAAGCGCCCAACCGATAAGGTGTGTACGGTTGTAAAGCGACTGATTTCCCGTTTCGGGATAGGTTACGCTCTTCCAACCCGTAGGAGTAACGGAAGCGATATCTCCGCGAGCTTCAGTAGGAAGAAGGTCCTTTCCGAGCATAGCATATGCAGCGGTACATCTTCCAAGGGAGTCAAGCTCGCCGTAGATTTCCACGCAATCGGGAGCAACACCATCAAAGGTATCACTGAAGAAAGGTACGTTATTATTAACGACTACGTATCCGTCGGGAGCCACCTCGGGCGAATACTCGGGAATAAGAGAAAAGTCAAATTCGTCAGCTACGTCCTCGTTACCACCATTTCCGGTCGTTGTTGTGGTTGTTGTGGTGGTCGTAGTTGTTGTAGTTGTTGTAGTTGTTGTGGTTGTACTTGGCTTTGTTGTAGTTGTAGGTTTAGTTGTGGTTGCAGGCTTTGTTGTTACGGTTTCTGAGGTGGTTTGTGAGGGGCGAACATTTCCGCCCAACATTCCCTCGAGATCGCATGCGGTGAGCATCATTACGAAAATGAGCAACAGCGCCAAAAGTTTTGTTAAGATAGTCAAATTGTTTTTCATATTTCACCTCGTTGTTTTATAGCCATATTATATC
>CANBDB010000167.1 GCA_947367285.1 uncultured Clostridia bacterium
TCCGGCGCCCCCCGAGATCTACACCTATTAAGTCGTCGGCAGCGTCAGATGTGTATAAGAGACAGGTATAATATCTATGTATTTGCGGTTTTTACCGCTCAAATCAAAATTTGGAGATTTAGGCAATGAAAACTTGGGAAGAATTATATGACGAATGTGCCTCCTGTGAGAAATGTGAACTTCACAAAACACGAACAAACTGTGTTTTTGGTGTTGGCAATCGAGAGGCGGATATACTTTTCGTTGGCGAAGCTCCCGGCGAGCGAGAGGATCTTTCGGGAACTCCTTTTGTAGGTAGAGCAGGACAACTTTTGGACAAGTTTTTGTTTGCGGTGGATATTTCACGCGAGGACGTGTACATAGCAAACATTTTAAAGTGCCGTCCGCCCAAGAACCGTGATCCCAAGCCCGACGAAGAGGATGCTTGCATGGACTATCTTCGCGAGCAGGTGCGACTTATTCGTCCCAAAATGATCGTTTGCCTTGGCAGAATTGCGGCTCAGCGCTTGATTGATCCCAATTACCGCATAACCAAAGAGCACGGTCAATGGGTGAAAAAGGGAGATTTCCTTATGACTGCCGTGTATCATCCCGCGCTTCTTCTTCGCGATCCGCGTAAGAAAGAGGAAATGCTTGAGGATATGAAGTCTATCCGAGCAAAGCTTGATGAATTAAAATAATTTTTGGAGAATTTAATGGAATTTAAAGAATACAATGAGGGTGAGCTTGAGGTTAGTGCCGAGGAGAGCGAGAACCGTTACGAAACGAGCGCACATGACAGTGACGAGAGATTCTCGTCAATTGCGATAATTGCGGCAATTTTGGTGCTTGCGATAATCACAAGTGTGTTTTTCGGCCTTTTCACAAGTGAATCAATTCCTGTACTGAATACGGGGGCCAGCACAACTACAACCACCACGACTCAGGGCAAGCCGAACACACCCGATAATCCTGATTCTAAATACCCCTTCGCAACTGTAACCGATAAAACACAGTTTATCGCTACAATGGGCGGTAACGACCTCAGCGATATATATCTTTACTCGGAATATGCAATACTTGTAAAGTTATCCGATATGACAACCGTTGCGCACAAGTATGCGGATGAGCTCATTTACCCTGCGTCAATGACCAAGGTTATGACGGTGGTTACTGCGCTTGATTTAATTGAAGATATTAAGGACATTTATATTTTCGATCCTGAAGTGCTCAGTGTATTGGAGGGAACTGAATCAACTGCGGAGATGAAATATCTCTACAATGAATACGGAAGCACTACTTACACGGTTAAGGATTTGCTCTACGGTATTTCATACAAATCCGGGGCGGACTCGGTAGTTTGCTTGCTTGATTACCTCAATCTTTCAGTGAGCGAGTTTGCGGAGCTTATGAACCAAAAGGCAAAGGAAATTGGTATGACAAACACCAGCTTTGGCGGCGCGATTGGCATGGACTCTGAAAATAATCAAACAACCTGCCGCGATATTGCCGCTTTGATGGCGTATGCAATGGAAAATCCGCTTTGCCAAGAGCTCTTTGGCGGTACTGCGTACAGACTTGATTATATTGAGATGACTTACTACAACTCAACTCTTCACAAGACACTCACCAACATGGGTACTACTCCCGAAAAGGTTCTTGGAAGCAAGTATACTCTTCTTGCGTCAAAGAGTGGTCTTGAAACAAATGCCGGCTACTGCCTCGTCTCCTACATTAAGAACAACGAGACCGGAGAATGCTTTGTTTTGGTTACCGCAAAGGCGGACAAATCTGTCACATATCCCAATAACAGATACACGATACTCGATATGCAAGAAATTTTTTCCGAGTGTCAGCCTTGATTGAAATAAAATTTATTTTTTTGTAAAAAATTACTTTACAATACTGAAAAATAGTGATATACTTTTTTCGTAAAAACCCGATATTTAAGGAGATTTAATTATGAGCCGTACTATAGGTACAATTTCACGTGGCGTTAGAGCGCCCATCATCAGAAATGGCGATAATATTGCCGAAATAGTAACAAACTGCATTCTTGAAGCATCAAGAGAAGAGAACATTTCCGTCAGAGACCGCGACGTTGTGGCTATGACCGAGGCGATCGTTGCACGCGCCCAGGGTAACTACGCGACTATAGATGATATCGCAACCGATATCAGAGCAAAATTTGGCGGCGAGACAGTAGCAGTTATTTTGCCCATTCTCAGTAGAAATAGATTTTCCGTTTGCTTAGCGGGTATTGCTCGTGGCGCAAAGAAGATCGTGCTTATGCTTTCCTATCCTTCAGACGAGGTTGGAAACCACCTTGTTTCACTTGACAAGGTTGACGAGATGGGTGTTAACCCCTATAGCGATGTGCTTACACTCGAAAAGTACAGAGAACTTTTCGGTTATGAAAAGCATAGATTTACAGGTGTTGACTACGTTGAGTTTTATGAAACACTCATTCGTGCCGAGGGTGCTGATTGCGAGATTATTTTTGCTAACGATCCTCGTGCAGTTCTTCCTTATACAAAGAACGTTCTTACATGTGATATTCACACAAGACATAGAAGCAAGAGACTCCTCAAGGCTGCAGGTGCGGAGAAGGTTTACGGTCTTGATGATATCCTTTCCGAAAGTGTAAACGGAAGCGGATATAACGAGCACTACGGACTCCTCGGTTCTAACAAGGCGACTGACGAGCAGGTTAAGCTCTTCCCGAGAGATTGCCAAGTTGTTGTTGAGGATATTCAAAAGAGACTTTACGAAGCAACCGGCAAGCACGTTGAGGTAATGGTTTACGGCGACGGCGCGTTCAAGGACCCCGTAGGTAAGATTTGGGAGCTTGCTGACCCCGTTGTTTCTCCCGCATACACACAGGGTCTTGAGGGAACACCTAACGAGCTCAAGCTCAAGTATCTTGCTGATAACGATTTTGCGGATCTTTCCGGTGATGCGCTCAAGGACGCTATCAAGGAAAGAATTACTCAAAAGGATGACAACCTTGTTGGTAAGATGGCAAGCGAGGGTACAACACCACGTCAGCTCACCGACCTTATCGGTTCACTTTGTGACCTCACATCCGGTTCCGGCGACAAGGGAACTCCCATTGTTTGGATCCAGGGTTACTTTGATAACTATACAACGGAATAAAATTATAAATCCTCGGATTGCTTGTCAATTCGAGGATTTTGTGTTATACTGTAATAGGTTGTGATAAAAATGGAAGAAAAGTTACCGAAAAGAAAAGGATTAAGATTAAAAGATTACGATTATTCCGAGCCCGGCGCGTATTTTATAACGATTTGTACTAAAGATAGAAAAATGTTGTTTTCACCCGTAGGGGCGGATTCCATATCCGCCCGCGATATTTCAATGATCGCGTGAAAATGATTTGGCATTACAACATAAACATTTGATTCTATGTGTTGGTATTTTTCAATCGTTTCCAAAAATGTTCGTTCTATCATTCGGGCGGATATGGAATCCGCCCCTACGGGTGAAAACAACATTTTTCTATCT
>CANBDB010000168.1 GCA_947367285.1 uncultured Clostridia bacterium
CTCCCCACAAATCTCAATTTATCATTACATTATTAGGTATAAAACCTTGACAAGTCAAGGTTTTTCGTATAAAATGGATACATACTTGTTTTTTTATAAAGGAGACAAAAGATATGAAAGAAAGAAAAGACATACCCGCAAAATATAAATGGGACTTGTCCGTGATTTATGCGGACGAAAAGGCATTTTTAGCTGACTACGCAAAGGCTGAAAAGCTCATTAAAGAATTCCCCAAGCACGAAAAGACTATGACAAAGAGCGCGGAGGGACTATATAACGTTCTTCGTGCGGATTGCGATATTGAGGCTATCATTGAAAAGCTTTGGAGCTATGCATCCCTCAATTTCTCCGTGGATTCCTCCAACAATGCCTTCCAGGCGCTCAACGGCAAGGTTCGCTCACTTGCGGTTCAGGCAGGCGCGGCATCTTGGTTCGTGAGTCCTCGCTTGCTTGCTCTCGATACCGAAGTTGTAGAGGGTTGGTTCAAGGAGTATCCTGCCCTTGAAACATTCCGCAGAACCATCCACAGCATTATGAGAATGAAGCCACACATGCTTTCCGACGAGTGCGAGCAGCTCATGTCCAAGCTTCAGGACGGTTTTGGAACACACCACGATATCAGAAGCATTTTTGCCGATAGTGACCTTCGTTTTGGAAAGATTAGAAACGAGGAAGGCAAACTCGTTGAGCTCACCGATACAAACTACGTACCGTTCCTTATGAGCTCCGACAGAAGAGTTCGTCAGGCGGCATTTAAGAAATTGTACACAACCTATTCACAATTTGGAAATACATTCGCAACAACCTTTAACGCAATGGTACGCGAAATAGGTACACTTGCGAAGGTTCGCGGATACAAGAACTCCATCACAGCGTCCACCTTCCGTGACGAAGTTACCCCCGAGATTTACAATAATCTTATCAATTCAGTTCACACAGGTCTCCCTGCGCTTTATGATTACTACGCTCTCAAGAGGGAGGTTCTTGGCGTTCAAAGGCTCCACCTCTATGACGTTTACGCGCCCCTCATTGGCGAGCTCGATAGAGTTTACTCCTACGAGGAAGCGGTTGATGAAGTTCTCAAGACCGTTGAGATCTACGGCGACGAGTATTACAATGCACTCAAGGAAGGACTTCTTGAAAAGGGTTGGGTTGACGTATATCCCAGCCGTGGCAAGCGCGGCGGCGCATTCAGTGCAGGCACTCCCGTAACCGAGCCCTACATTCTTCTTAACTATACCGAGACTCTTGATGACGTTTCCACTCTCGCTCACGAGGCAGGCCACTCTATGCACTCCTGGTTCTCAACTCACTACAACGAGCCTCACAACTCAAACTACACAATTTTTGTAGCTGAGGTTGCGTCCACAGTTAACGAGCTTCTTTTGTTCCACAGAAAGCTCCGCGAATGCACTGATGATGCCGAGAAGCTCTACATTCTCAATCAGCTTATGGAAACCTACAAGGGCACACTTTACCGCCAGACAATGTTTGCGGAATTTGAACGCGATATGCACGCCCTCAGCGAAAAGGGAACACCTCTCACAGCTGACGTGGTGAACAAGCACTACTATAAGCTCGTTAAGAAGTACTTTGGTAAGGACGTAGCAGTTGATAAGCAAATCGCTATGGAATGGATGAGAATTCCTCATTTCTATACAAGCTTCTATGTTTATAAGTATGCTACCTGCATCAGTGCAGCTTCCGCAATTGTTAAGAGAATTGAGAGTGAAGGCGCGGCATACGTTAATCAGTACATTGATTTCCTTAAGTGCGGTGGTTCAAAGTCTCCTCTTGATAGCTTGATCGTTGCAGGTATCGATATGAGAGATCCCTCCGTGGTCAATGGAGCAATTGAGGATTTCAAGAGCGCGGTTGCAGAGTTCAGAGAGATCTATAACAGAAAGTAATAAAGCAACAAAATAAAGGAAGGGGAGCTTTTGAAAAAGCTCCCCTTTGCTTTTGGGGTTCAAACTTTGATTTGTCGGGAAGTTGATGATTGAGCAAAGCCTCCCTTGTGCAAAGGGAGGTGCCGTAGGCGGAGGGATTGTTTCTGCATAGAATTACAATCCCCCACCCGCTTGCGCGAGGTCAAAAGGGCGAATGTTACAATTGGTTGCGCAATTGTAATGCAAATTTGGTGGATTTTTGGTATCCGTTATGATATAATTCATAAAAAATACGCAGGGAGGTATTTATGAAATTTGAAGAAAAATTAGTTGATTTAAGAAAGAGCAGGGGAATATCACAGGAGCAGCTCGCGGAGGCGCTCGGGGTTTCAAGGCAGGCAGTATCGCGTTGGGAGTCTGGTGACTCGACACCGGATATGACGAATTTACTTGGGCTTTGCCAATATTTCGGCGTTTCTGCGGATTATCTGATATTTGATGAAAGAGATATTGACGGTGATCGCTCTAAGAGTATGCCGAGCGGTAAGGCGAAAAATCCGCCCGACAAGCGGTTTATCGGACATTTGATCTCTGCGATATGCTTTTTAATCGCTTCTGTAACGTATGCAATCATTGCTGTTGAGGGGCATATGCTCAGCGGCTTCGCGTGGATACTGTGCATTATTACGGGTGCGCTTTGCGGATTTCAGTTTTATCTGTTTTTGAAAAGGTATTTTTCGACATAGATGAGGAATTTGATTTACAGCCCTTTTCAACTTGAAACTTTTTTGTTTTTGTGCTATAATTAAACCATCAAACACAAGGAGCGCGAGGATATGAAGGGTTACAACGTTATCGTAGTTTTCAATAAAGAGGCGGATAAAATGCTTATGTGTAAGAGGGTGAAAGACCCATACAAGGGACTTTCCAATTTCGTTGGCGGTAAAATTGAGAAGGGCGAAAACGGACTTGATGCCGCATACCGAGAGCTTTTTGAGGAAACTTCCATTACAAAAGATGATATAAAACTGACACATATGATGGATTTCACCTATCACATGGCAGGGGAATACGTTGAAGTCTACGTTGGAAGATTGAACAAGGACGTTGAAATTCGAGGCGACGAAAACGTCCTCTATTGGTCGGATTTTGAGCACGATTTCTTTGATCCCGCCCTCTACGCAGGAGAGGGAAATATCGGCCATATTATGATGCATATTGACTTTGATAGAGAGAGGCTGTTGGAGTTGTAAGTGAGAGGATAATATGAATATAAACATTGAAACGTATTTTATAAAGAATTATATAAAAAAAGAATACCAAGATAGGCTGTTGTTTGAATTGGGCTCAAAAAAGCATAGAGAAAAGGCAATTTTAAGGTTTGCACACGATTCACAAAGTGTATTAATAAACGATTTTATAAGAACTACTTTTTCTGAGTTGAAACAAAAGGCGTTTGATAAAAAGTGTATATTGGAAAAAATATATGTTGTTTCGTGTGATCAAAATGACGGAGCAAATATGACGTTTTTAGAGGCAATTGACTATTGTGAAAAGGCATACATGCCTACAATATTAA
>CANBDB010000169.1 GCA_947367285.1 uncultured Clostridia bacterium
GCGTATTTGTGAGCGATTCGACGCGAAATAAGTGAAAAAACGAAAAAATTGAATAAAAAACGAAAAAAACTCAAAAATAAAAAAGTATTTTTGAGTTTTTCTTCGTATATTAATAAATGTTAGCAAAATAGACGGATTATAGGCGGTTTTTGCATTAAAGGATTGGAGGTGAGTGCCGTGATGATTCCGAGAGAAATAATTGAAGAAATAATTAACAGAACTGACATAAGCGATCTTATCGGGTCATACGTTACACTCAAGCGCGCGGGCTCAAATATGAACGGGCTTTGTCCCTTCCACAGTGAGAAAACACCGTCATTTACCGTCTTTACGCGCAGTAATAGCTTCTACTGCTTCGGTTGCGGAGCGGGTGGAGATGCCATCACCTTTGCTATGAGGGCAGAAAATCTCGATTATCCCTCGGCGGTGGAATTTTTGGCAAACCGCGCGGGAATAACCATTCCGCAGGATAAAAATGAGCTTGCAAATATGGGAATGAGCCGCAAGCGTGTGTATGAAATGAATCTTGCCGCGGCAAAATTCTTTAGAGATAATTTGTTTGACAAAAACGTTGGCGGCGACGCGCTCAACTATTTTGTGGGACAAAGAAAACTCAGTATGGCAACCGTTAAGAGATTCGGACTTGGCTATGCCCCCAATAACTTTTGGGCACTGACCAATCATATGAGATCGCTTGGTTTTACTGAGCAGGAGCTTATCGACGGTTTCCTTTGCGGAAGAAGTCAAAAATCAGGCAAGCTTTATGACTACTTTAGAAATAGAGTAATTTTCCCGATTATTGACGTAACCGGTAATATTATTGCTTTTGGCGGACGAGTTATGGACGATTCCAAGCCAAAGTATCTTAATACGAGTGATACACCGGGATTTAAGAAGAGCAAGAACCTTTTTGCTCTCAATTATGCTAAAAATCACTGCTCCGAGCAAATTATTCTTTGCGAGGGTTATATGGACGTTATCGCGCTCCACGCGACGGGATTTGAAAATGCCGTGGCGACACTCGGTACTGCGCTTACGCAGGAGCAGGCAAGAATGCTTACCAAATATACCAAGAAAGTTGTTCTTCTTTATGACTCCGACGAAGCGGGACAAAGGGCAACTGATAGGGCAATAAAGATACTTGCCGAGGTCGGTATGGACGTCAGAATTCTTAAGCTCAACGGAGCAAAGGACCCCGACGAATACATAAAGAAATTCGGAGCGGATCGCTTCCGAGCATTACTCGGTGAGAGCAGAACGGGCTTTGATTTCAAGGTGGCGAGAGTTCTATCGACATTTGACGTGCAAATTCCCGAGGAGAAGATAAAAGCATCCAATGCAATTTGCGAGATAATTGCCGACAGCAGCTCAAGTGTTGAGCGCGAGGTGCTTCTCGCAAAGGCAAGCGAGATACTTAAGCTTCCGTTTGAAGTACTTAAAAACAACGTTGAATTGATAATCAAAAAACGGCTCAAGGAGCAAAGAAGCAACGAAAGCCGACAGGCGCAAATGTCAATCAAGAACATTGGCGACAGAGTGAATCCCGAGGCGGTCAAATACGTCGGTGCAAATGCACTTGAGGAGAGTATACTCGGACTTCTTCTAATATATGACGAGTATCGAGCAGGGGTGAGCCGCGGACAAATTGCGCTCAGCGAGGACGATTTTGTTACCGCCTTTGGTAAAAAGGTGTTTAGCGCGATAATGGAAGTATATAATGCATCTGAGGAGTTCTTACCCGCCATGCTCGGTCAGTATTTTACTGCCGACGAGATGGGTAGGCTTGAAAAAATGAGGCAAAATCGCCTTGCTTTGACCGAAAACGGTCGCGACGTGCTTGATGCTTCGATCTCGGCTCTCAAAGCGGAGAGGGAAAAGAAGGCATCAAATGAAGGCGGAGATAAATTTGCCGTTCTTCGAGCAAAACAGGAAAAATTGAAAAATCAAAGAAAATAAAGGACATAGAAGGTAAATTATGAAGGCACAAAAAGACACTAATAAGAAACTTGATATTGAAGAGCTCGTTGAAAAGAGTAAAAAAGAGGGACTTTCCTCCGCCGATCTCGACGTAGCTATTGAGGAGATGGATTTCGACCTCGACGCACTCGATAAGCTTTATGACTCTCTTGAGGATAACGGAATTACACTCCCCGGTGATATTTCCAGCACCGAGCTTTCCGAGATTGAGAGTGAGGTTGAAAAGCTCAGCACCACTGACAATATGGAAAAGCTCCTTGAGCAGGGCGGTGTTCAAATTGACGACCCTGTTCGTATGTACCTTAAGGAGATTGGTAGAGTTCCGCTTCTTTCCGCTGAAGAGGAAAAGGATCTTGCTGAAAGAATGTCCCAGGGCGATGAGGAAGCAAAGAACAAGCTCGTTGAGGCAAACCTACGTCTCGTTGTAAGTATTTCAAAAAGATACGTTGGTAAGGGTATGTTCTTCCTTGATCTTATTCAAGAGGGAAATATCGGTCTTATGAAGGCGGTTGATAAATTCGACTACGAAAAGGGCTTTAAGTTCTCCACATACGCAACATGGTGGATCCGTCAGGCAATTACAAGAGCTATTGCCGATCAGGCAAGAACTATCCGTATCCCCGTGCATATGGTAGAAACAATTCACAAGGTTTCAAGATACAGCCGTCAAATGCTCCAGGAGCTTGGCCGTGAGGCAACCGCTGAGGAAATTGGCGAAAAAATGGGAATGAGCGCGGAAAAGGTAAGAGAAATCATGAAGATCGCTCAGGACCCCGTTTCTCTTGAAACTCCCATCGGTGAGGAAGAGGATAGCCACCTTGGCGACTTCATTCCCGATGATGATGCACCCCAGCCCTCTGAAATTGCATCCGCAACAATTTTGCGCGAGGTAATTGAGCGCGAGCTCCATACACTCACACCCCGTGAGGAGCACGTAATTAAGCTCCGTTTCGGACTTTACGACGGCAGAAGCCGCACACTTGAAGAGGTTGGTAAGGAATTTGATATTACGCGTGAGCGTATCCGTCAGATCGAGGCAAAGGCACTCCGTAAGCTTCGCCATCCCAGCCGCGCAAGACACCTTAAGGGATTTCTTGATTAATAATCATAAATATGTAATATACATATGATATTGACAACAGGGGGTAAATATATGAATAATGAAAAAATAAGAGAAAATGTAGTTGCAGGTATAGTTGGAGCATTTTTGTTTTCGCTTGCGGGCGGTATTCTTTGGTTTCTTCTTTACCTTATGGGCTTTGTTGCGGGAATAAGCGGTCTTGTTGGAGCAGTATGTGCAGTCAAGGGATATAGTGTTTTTTCCAAAAAAGAAAGCGTAAAGGGAGTAATCATTTCAGTTGTTATTGCACTTTTGGTTATGGTGCTTGCTTGGTATTTATGCCTCGCCTACGATGTATTCACTGTTCATCAGGAATGGTATGAAGAAGGATCTAT
>CANBDB010000170.1 GCA_947367285.1 uncultured Clostridia bacterium
ATATTATAAAATTCAAGGGTTTACGGGATTTTTTAGCTCTCAATCCAAAATTTTTTAACCTCGCCCGCCAGCTCCTCTGCGGAGTGGGCATATTTTGCGTGGCTCCAATGGAGTGGGAACATCATTTTGTACTGCTCCGTCGCGTAGCGATCGTCAATGAGTACAACGACTCCGCGGTCGCTCTCGGTCCTGATTACCCTGCCCGCCGCCTGAAGCACGCGGTTCATTCCGGGATAGGTGTAGGCGTAATCGTAACCGCCCTCTCGAGTGTTCTCGAAATACTCCTTCATAATGTTTCTCTCATTGGAAATGCCGGGGAGTCCAACACCCACGATCACGGTGCCTATTAGACGCGAGCCGGGTAGGTCAATTCCCTCGGAAAAGCTTCCGCCAAGAACACAAAAGCCCACTCGAAGCACGCCCTCATCATCCTTGAAATTCGCGAGGAACTCTTCCCTCTCGGCATACGTCATATTTTGCTTTTGCGCAAACACCTTAACCTTGGGATATTTCTTTTCAAACGCGGTGTACACCTCGCTCATATACTTATACGAGGGGAAGAAAACGATATAGTTCCCCGCCCTGCCACTCACCGTGCCGGCAATGCAGGATGCGATTTTCTTGTATGAGTTTTCCCTCTCTTCAAATCTCGTATTGACACTGTCAACACAAAATAGACCGAGATTTTTTTGTTCGTAAGGCGATGGTAGCTGAAGTCTTGTGCTATCCCGCTCACCGCCCAAAATATCGGAAAAATAGTCAATGGGTTCAAGAGTCGCCGAGAACATTACACTCGACACGGCTCTACTGTGGCAAAGGGAGAGCTGATGTGATGGGTCAAGACAGGCAAGGCGCACCTTTACGTCTCCCCCCGACACCTCGATGAAAAAGGTGTATCTATCGTCAAAAAGCTCACTTATTTTTTTGTATTTCGCAATATCGCGCGAGAGCGACTTAACCTCATTTAACACGGGCGAAAGCCTATTTTTACGAATCCACGCTCCCATTACGGAATGGAGCTTTTCTATTCTCTTTTCAAAAACGGAATAGGCAATTTTGCTGATATAATAACCCGTTTCCTCACCCTTTTCGTTTTTGAACATATTATCATAACAGAGCTTTTTGGAGTCCTCAAGCTCACGAAGGAAGCCGTCAAGCTCCGAAAGAAGCTCGCTGTCGTAGGGCGGAATCACACTCGCCACCGCCTCAATCGAGTTTCGTGACAGGGATGCCGAGTACATATCAATCGCTCTGTCGGGCAGGTTGTGTGCCTCGTCTATAAGAAATACGTATCGTCCCCTCTCGCCCTCTTCTCCAAAGTATCTTTGGAAATAGATTATGGGGTCGAAAACGTAGTTGTAATCACAAATGATAACGTCGCAAAAGAGCGAGAGATCGAGAGAAAGCTCGTATGGGCACACCCTGTGCTTAAGAGCTACATTTGAGATAAGCGACTGAGTGTATCCCGAATAATTTTCCACAAGCTCTCGGATAGCTCCGTTAACTCGGTCATAATATCCGCGCGCAAGCTCGCAGTCAAAGGAATTGCAAAAATTACTTGCCGAAAGTCCGCTCGCCTGCTTTTTAGCGCAGGCGCAAACAGTGTCCTTCGCGCTTATAAATATCGTTTTGAGCTTTGCCCCGGCAGAGTGCATTCTCTTCATTGCACTCCACGCCTCGCGACGAGTTTGCGCCTTGGCGGTAAGGTAGAAAATCTTGTCAATTTTGCCTTCACTAAGAGCGCGAATTGCAGGATAGAGCGCTGAGATGGTCTTGCCAATACCCGTGGGAGCTTGGATGAAGGTCCTCTTACCTTTGACTATGCCTCGGTAGATGGATTTGATCATCATCTCCTGTCCATCCCTTATTTCAGTATATGGAAACGGCACTTTTTTTGCCATAGGCAATAGAGTATTTCTTCTATCAAGCATCAATTTTCCAAAGAAATCCGCTTTTTCGAGAAGGTCGAGATAAAATCTTTTTAGCTCCGCAACCGTAAAGCTGTCCTCGATTATCTTTATCTTTTTGGTGTCTCGAAAACAAAAGACTATTCTTGCATTCACTCTCTGTAGTGAGTGCTTGCTCGCATAAAAGTATGCATTGGTTTTAAGCAATGCTATATCGTAATTGTCAGGAAACGCGCGATCGTCGACAAATCTTCTTTCTACAAAGCGGTCAACAACACCAATATCGCCTTCCCTTGTCGCGCGGTCGAGGTGCGTGGTAACCGTGTAATAATTGCCGTGAATCTGGGCGGTATTCAGGAGATCGCATTGAGCGCGAAGGGGTTCAAGAGCCCTCTCGTAATCGGGCATTTGACACAAAAATGCGTCAAAGCTTTTGCTTTGCACATTCATGGACGAGGGGCGCGCCGAATCAAGATCACTCGCTCGTGAAACAAGACCGCAAAGCTCCTCGGCGCTCATTTCGATACAGTATTCATTTTCGTTGAAGCGCACCTTGCCACCCCCAATACATAGTAATTCATAATAATATTAACATAAATTAAAACCCTCGTCAATAACCAATAGATATTTTTACCGCATTTTCCACATATTTTGCACTATCCAAAAAAAGAAAAATCGCTTATAATATAAGCGAGGAGGTTTTTTTGATGGAACTGATTGTAATTAACGAAAACAAAATAAAAATCACTATGTCGAGTGATGAGATGTCCTATTACGGTCTTGACGAGAATGAATTTCATTGCTCCATTACTAATACCCGAGAAATTTTAAATAAAATTTTACATAAAAACCATAGAGATATTGCATTTGGAAGGATTGAGGACGGCGATAAGCTTTTGATCCAGCTCTACCCCGAAGTCAGCGGGGGGTGCGAGCTCTACGTTACCAAAATCCCCGACTTGCAACCGGATAACGACTTTGAGGAGGCAATGACTATGAACGAGTATGGAGATGGCAGACTGCTGCCACCAAAGAGGCAAGCGCCTAAGGTAGAAATCAAGAAAACCGTGCTTGCATACTCGTTCTCTGACCTTTCGTCAGTTCGCGGCGCTTGTGTGGAGCTCGATTCACGAGATTTTGAAGGAGAGAGCTCCCTGTATCGCTCGGATGACGGAAGATACTTCCTTTTTGTTACGCCCGACGAAAAAAGCTCGCCATCCACCTTTTTGGCAGAGTTTGGCGAGCTTGAAAGCGCAAGCAGTTCTTCCTTATATCTCTCCGAGCGAGGCAAGTGCCTGTGCAAAACGGATGCGGTTAAACTGATATTGGAAATATAAAAAGCGGCGGGCATTTGCCCACCGCTCTGGAGCTGCTAATCAGAATCGAACTGATGACCTCGTCATTACCAATGACGTGCTCTACCGAC
>CANBDB010000171.1 GCA_947367285.1 uncultured Clostridia bacterium
GCAGTATGGTTTCTGAAAGAACAGCTTACGAACCCCATCAGCATTGCACAAAGCAAATGTATTATAAATCCACGTGTTATTGTGCCGTTTGTTTTAAATACCGTTTGTTCCAACATAAATTCGCTTGTTAGTCTTAAGCTGATATCACGAATAGAAGCATCACTTTACACAACGGTTACTACAGCAATATGTATTCTTTGCGGTGTTATCGCATCACTGATCTTTCGCGAAAGGAACAAAGTGTACGCATACATCGCGGCAATTCTTGCAATTATTTCATGCTTTATCGTTAAACCCGATGCTCAATATTTTGAATATTTTGATTTTAAGACACTCACCTGTCTTTTTTGTACTTTAGCGGTTATTTGTGCCCTTAAAAACATTAGATTTTTCACAATAACTGCAAACAAAATTGTAGCTCTCACGGGCAACACGCGTTCACTCGCACTCACGCTTGTTTACATCACCTTCATCGGCTCAATGTTTCTTGCCAATGATATGGCGCTTTTGACATTTCTGCCTCTTGGTTACATTTCCCTCACCGCCACTAACAAAGAAAAATATATGGCGCCTATATTTATCATTCAGAATATATCCGCCAACCTCGGTGGTATGCTCACTCCTTTCGGCAACCCCCAAAACCTGTATATTTATGCCAAATTCAATATTCCCACTTTGGAATTTATGAGTATAATGGCACTTCCCTTCATTCTTTCTATTATTTTGTTCACAGTGTGCTGCTTGTTTATTCCCAAGGAAGCACTCAGCATAAACAATGAGGAAAACGAAAAAATTGATAAAAAGAAAACTGCTTTTTATCTCGTTCTCTTTGCTATGACTATTTTGATGGTGTTCAGGGTAATTCCCTACTACGTTTGCCTTCCCATAATCCTCTTTTCAATCATGATTACGGACAAAAAAGCGCTTGCAAAGGTTGACTATTTGTTGCTCCTTACATTCGTGTGCTTCTTCCTCTTGGCGGGCAATATTTCAAGAATTGAAGTTGTTAACACCTTCTTTTCTACATTGCTTGAAAAGAACACTCTTCTCACAAGTATACTTTCCTGCCAGGTAATAAGCAACGTTCCCTCGGCTATTTTGCTTTCCGAATTTACTACAAATTACAAGGAGCTCCTGCTTGGCGTGAACATCGGTGGTGTGGGTACTCTCATCTCTTCTCTTGCGAGTCTTATAACTTTCCGTGAATACACGTCGCACGTTAAGGGAAAAACCGCTCAGTATATGGGATTGTTTAGTGCGTTGAACTTTGGTTTTCTTATTGTGCTTACAGGCGCAGTTATGATTTTTATATAAACTTAAATAATATTACAAAAACAGTGTAAAATCATTCGATTTTACACTGTTTTTTATAAAATCACTTCAATTCAAGAATAAATTCGTTCTGTGCCGCGCCTTCTACAAAGGGATTGTATACGGAAACTGTTTCACCATTTGAATTCACGTATCTACAAATTTGCGTATTATTAGCTATATCAACCACTACTGCAAAGCCAACGTAATCCTTACGATTGAATGCGCCTACTTCATCGGTCTGAGTAGTTCCGCGTCTACCTGCTATAAATCCGTTAAAGGTATAGTCAGTAAGGTATCCGCCGTACGTCTTCCCTGCCTGACCCTTAAATTGACTGTTGTATACGAGCTTTCCCTTTTCGTTGTACATAGTATCCTGACCATCAAGGAAGGGGTATAGATCGTGCTGATGTCCGTACACTGCAAGGTCGGGCTCAATTTGATTGAGGAGCTCTGTCCATGCCGCTTTCACTTCAACGTGATCCTTACGGCTATTTACAAATTGAATCGGAATATGGCATGCAACTAATGTGTAATTATAATTCTCATAGGGCTTCTGTGCTACGAGGTCGGCAAGGAATTTTGTTTGCTCCTCGTGGTAAAGTGTGAATCTATCCGTTCCGTAGTATTCCCACCAACCATCATCGTGATCCTCGCCAAGATCAAGTGTGATTCCAAATACATCGGAGAGTGTGAACCAATAGTAGAAGCTCTCGCCCTTGCTACCAACGTATTTATAAAGCTGTTCGGCATACTCCCCTTTAATCTCGTGGTTGCCTCTTGCGTAAACAACAGGGATCTCACCTTTTGTTACATCGTGGGCGATTGCATTAGAAAGCTGAACATCATTCTCATACTCGATCATTCCCGTAGTATCGCCAAGGATAACAAGGAAATCAAGATTTTCTACGGAAAGTGCCGAATTCACAACGCCCTCGCGTGCGTGGTGAGCGTCAGTTATCGTGTAATAAACAAGTCCGTCCGAGGAATTTACGGGGCGGAAGCTGTAGCTCTTGCTAATCTCCTTGCCCTTAAACCCGCCAAAGGGTCCTCTGTATATCATCTTCTCTGCGTGAATTGAGTAGCTCTTCGCATTATCGAGCTTTTCCTGAGGTACCGTAATCTTATGTACGGAGTCCTCGGACTTCATGCTTCCCGCAAAGAGCTCGTAGTATTTCTCACCGTCGATTTCAACCCAAGCAGTAGCTGAATGGTTGGTGCTGAATACGATTTGATATGTATCCTCAACCGCATACACAACGGGCTCGTAGGTAAAGTAGCTGCCGAGTGTTATACCGTATCCAACGAATACGGATACGATTATTGCAAGCGCTACAGCAGTACATTTTACAGCGATAAAGCATTTTCCTTCATTCTCGGGCTTATAAAAAATGAGAGCCGCAAAAACAGCTATACACAAGCTAACAAGCAACGTAAGGAAGAACTTGGGTAAAATGAAATAAAGATAGTCGATAGCGCCCATTACAACAACAACTATAGAAGCTACGGTGAAAACTCCGAGCAGTGCGGTAAGTGTGATCTTTGGCCATTTTTTATTTCTTATCAAAAGCAAATTTGCAACGGCAAAGATAAGAATTGCCCAAAGCAAAATGCTGATATAAAGGGGCAAATTCAACATGAATTCGGACGGAGCATCCTCCCCTGCCGCTTCGGAAATTACCTTGGAAATTCCGCTCCAAATAACGCGCATAGCGAACCAAAATAGCGCAACGATAAGCGCCCACGCCGCGCATATGAGATTCCATAAATTCTTTTTGATCTTTTCTGCCATAAGCCTTCTCCTTTTGTTGCTAACAATTTGCGCAAATCCCCCTCTCACGTGGGGGGTTTGCCATCTATGAGCTTATTATATCATACCGCACATATTTTTGCAACATTTTAGCAACATTTTCCACACAAAGAAAAGCACCCACCAAAAAGGTGGGTGCTAAGGTTAAATCATTTATTAATTTTGAGATTGATAAGTTACTCTAATAGAATCCAAA
>CANBDB010000172.1 GCA_947367285.1 uncultured Clostridia bacterium
GGACTCCCCGTCAAAAAGCTTTCCGACACCCTCAAAAAAGAGTTTGGCATTAAATTAGCATAAAAAAAGAGAGCAAATGCTCTCTTTTTTTATTATTCAAATGATGCAAACGTTCTCTCGACCCACTTGTTGTGCGCGAGCTGTGCCTCGTGAAATTCCTTATCGGCATACATTCTTGCGCTTGGGATATCTTTTGTGTTCTATTTAGTTCCAAAAAGAACCTTGCGAATAATTTCACCCGTCTTTTCCTCGCCAAACTCCTGTTTGAAAACATCAGTTGCAGGGCCGCCTTGGGTAATAAGTCCCGTAGCATAAACCTCGGTGCGAGCAATTTTTTCATTCTTGTTGCAGGGTTCACCCTTAAGTGTCAAAAACGCGGAAATATAATCAAGCGTATAAGCATCAAAGCTTGCCGTGTCGCCCTTCTTACCCTTTTTAGAAGTAGTTTCGGGAAGGCGGATATCGTCATACCAATGCTTCGGCTCTTCGCCCTCGGCAAATCTCTCGGGAAGATGCACATACTTTGCTTTAACTGCATTAATAGCGGAAAAGTCGGGCATATCGTTGCCAAGCGTATCGTAAAGCTCAACAATGAGAGTATCGTTACCCATCGCATAAATTCTATCGTAGGAAAGAAGCGGAAGATCCTTGTCAACCGGCGCGATTACAAGCGTATCCATCTTCATAAGACCGAAAAAGCCCTTTGCACGCATAACGGAAACGTGACCGAGTCCCTCCGCTTCAAACGCCTCGCAAACAAAGGTCATTCCCTTTGCCTTGAAGGTTTTGAAATCCCCCACGTTCTTGGGAGTAAGAGCGTGGTTCTTTTTAATTAAATCTAAAATTTTGCTCGTCATAATTATTTCTCAAGCTCAAGCTCGGCAAGACCTGCCTTATGGAGCATCCAAGTACCGAGAAGGAAGAGTCCCTGACCGCAGAAGTTTACGCCCTCAGCGATCCAGTTCATAGCAGCTTCTTCAAAATCCTTAGTGGAAAGATATCCCATACCGAGACAGCAAACGAAGGAAATAACAAAGATAGCAATAACACCGGGCTTCTTCAATTTCTTTGCAAGAATGCAAAGACCTGCATCAAGGCATCCAAGACCTGCTACCATTACAAGAACAAGGCAGGGGAACGTAATTGATACTACAGGCACTACTGCACAGTTTTTAACTCCCCTTTCCTTCTGGTTGTGGCAAAGCATAGCAATAATGCCAATGCCTGCAAGAAGGAATCCAATGGACTGTACGGGGAAGAACATTGCGTTGAGTGCGGAAATATCAATGTTTGCGCCTGCATAGAGGAGCTTCCAAGTCGCCTTAAGGAAGCCTGCCATAAATACGTCGATAACACCTGCGGCAAAAAGTGCAAATGCACCCTTGCTCATTTTGTTGTAGAGATCACGAAGAAGAATAACTCCACCAATACCGAAGAAGATTACAGGAAGGTAGTCAAAGAGAGCCATTCCAACAGAAAAATCGTTCATAGTGTACTCTCCTATGTATTATTTCTTTTTGTTGAGGTGGTAGATGGGAAGAAGAGGAATGATAATGGGAGTTTTGTTCGCATAATCATTGTATTCCTTGCTTTCGCCATAGCGAGCCATCTGACGCTTTTCAAGACGCTGTGCGCCGTTGAACATAATAAATACGATGCAGATGTAAGCAAGAATTACTGTAAAGTACTGCCAGAAACCAACAAGGCAGTCAAGTGCGGATACAGTAACACCCGTCCAGAAAAGGATTTCGCCAAAGTAGTTGGGGCAACGAACGATCTTGTAAAGCTGCTCTGTTGCTACCATATCGGGGCGCTTTGCCTTCTGCTCGGACTTCTGCTTGTCAGCAATCGCCTCAAGGATAATACCGAAAGCGGAGATTGCGATACCGATCCACTGGCAAACGGAGCTCTCTGCGCCATTGAAAAGACGAAAAGCAACACCACTTGTCTGTGCAACGTAGAGAACGCCCATAAATACCCACATAAAGAACTTAACGAAAATCGGAACTTCAGCACCGGTTGCCTCAGCAAGAGTCTTGCGATATGCTGCGTTCTTGATTTCACGAATGAGAAGGAATCCGGAAAGACGGAAACCGTAGATTACGAAAAGAGCGAATTGAATGAAATTAGCAAGTGTGATAGTATAAACACCCATCAAGCTCATAACTGCCATAGCTACGCCGATAATTGCAACGGAAAAACCGTAGCCGATGGACATAAAGTACACGTACTTCTTGAAGCCGCAAAGGCAAACGAGAAGGCTAAGTGCAAAAAATATACCAAGATGTGCCCAGTTCCACATAATAATTCTCCTTATTTATTGTTTCCAAAATAGTTGTAGATGTATTCCTTGAAGCTCTTGTCACCTGTTTCGGTGTCACCTACAAGGTCATGAGAGAGTGTCCACTTTGAGAAGAGGATGATATCGTGCTTACCTGCCTTCTTAATCATAGGAAGGTTTGCAAGAATGTTGAACATCCACTTGGGCTGCCATTTAATCTTAAGGGGCTTGCCTGCCGCGTCAAAGCACATAGCTGCCATCTCTTCGTAGTTGTATGTTTCCTTACCGCCAACGTTGTATGTAACGTTTGTATCGTTCATATGGTCAACGATGAAGCGAGCGAAGTCGGGACAGTCAACAACGTTAGCCTTAACGTGTCCGTAGCCCTTGAGGAGCTGCATCTCACCCTTGTCAATGTAGGGCTTGAATACCTTTGCGATATCGTAGAAATAGCCTGTGGGACGGTAGATAACGTATTCCATGGGCTGCTTCTTGATTTCTTCCTCAACGAGGTACTTTGCGTGAAGCATAGGAACCTCTTCGGCACCGGGCTCGTCGCAGGAAATAACGGAAATGTAGTTGAATTTCTTTACGCCCGCTCTCTTGCATTCCTCGTAAAGATTCATATTACCCTTGTAGTCGATGTCATAGGATGTGAAACGTGTGGATGCGCCTGTAAGACCCATTGTTGTGATGACCACGTCAGCACCCTCGCAAAGACCCTTGAGTGTTTCGGGATTTGTAGCGTCAATTGCTACGAATGTGTATTTGCCTTCGCAGCCCTCAACGGGAACTTCACGAAGGTCTGCAGCAACGATCTCGTGACCGTCTGCTACAAGGCATTTAAGAATGTCAGCGCCAAGATTACCAAAAGCGCCTGCAAGTACAACTTTCATTGTCATATTCTCCTTGTTGATTTTATTGATTAATAGAATTTCAAATTTTAATTTATCAGGAAGTTAGATTACTGCGGATTGCCACTTTTTGAAAAAAGTGGCGCAAAAACTTTTTGTCGCGCTTCGC
>CANBDB010000173.1 GCA_947367285.1 uncultured Clostridia bacterium
CCCCTATAAGCCTAATATATTTGATAAAATTTTCACTATTTGGAGCAAGAAGCTCAAAAATACATATAGATATTGAGATTATTATAACTGATGATAAATATTCTTTCATATTCCTACCCCTATGATATTGGTGATGAACATTTCGCAAAAACCGTGAGTAGAAATAGCAATATCAATGAGCATAAGCATAAGATGGCTAGTACATAGCCATATATACTGGCTATTTCGCTGATAACATATCCTTCTTTTTTGCAACCCAAAATACCTGCTAATGAATTTGTGATAGTAAAGACCATTCTATATAGAGATATTGAAATTATTGTTGGCAAAACGAGTAATAAGAAAGCTACAACAAGTGCTATACCCACGTTGGAGCGCAAATATTCTATGCTTGCACCTGCAGTCTTCAATGATTCTCCAACAGTACCACCTACAAGCGGAATAATTTGGACTGACAAGAGTTTCGCGGTTTTAGCACCCAATGAATCTCCCCTCGAAGCTAAAAGAGATTGTGACGATATTACGGTGGTAAATATAAGCGTAATAAATCCAACGAAGAATGTAAACATTTTCTTTATGCCCCAGGTGAGCGAAGACAGTCTATTATTTTCTAAAAATGCAGAGGTCAAGGATAGTGCAAGGCAAGACGAAATAATAATCTCAACCGCAATGGCACATATATTTTCAGTAATAGATAGAAAAACTATTAGTCCGTAATTATGTACAATTGCAGATGTTACGTTGCCTCCCATGGCATACATTCCGCAAATTACGGGCGAAATGGTATTAACAAACAAAACGATATTATCAAATAATTGTGTTGCCCTACTTAATGGCTCCTTTGAAATCTCCATTAATGTTAGAACCAGGACACTGCTTGAAGCTAGTTCCACAATGCGTTTGAGCCCTGGGCTTGAAATGCTATTATTCAGTGCAGCTAAAAGTGAGCTTAATACTATTACAATAGATATTATTGCTAAAACGCGGGCTATATCACCGAGGTTCATTCCGATCATATCAAAGATGGTATCCACTATATAGTTCCAAGATATTGCTTGTTCAACCGCGTCGCTCATTTGATCGGAATCGGGTGAAAATATTCCTTCAGGCAAAACCTCCTCTACATCTTCCGGTAGCTCGTCCTCAAGCTCATAATAATCGTCGGGTATATAACTATCTTCTGCGCCAACTACAAATGTTGACAATATTAATGATATAATGACGAGAGCAAATATTATTAGTTTCTTTACCATGAGAGAAGTTCCTCAGCTAACTTAATAATATTATTGAATAATGGCAAGCAAAGCACCAATAATTCTATCTTTCCTGCGGATTCAATTATTGTTCCAATATTACTCTCTCCGCAATCCTTGCATATTTCACTACCGATGTGAGTTAGGTATGATATGCCAAGCGCTTTTGTTATAATTTCCATATATTCAAAAGATAATGAGTTGTCGAACATATCACCTAGATTGTCGAGAATAGGCAAAGCCATCAATAGAGTAATTCCAAAAGCCGTTATAATTCCCGCTATTCTTGTTGAAATCACCATCTCATTTTTATATTGACGAAGTATAACACATATAATGGCAGTTGATATTCCGATAGCGCATATTTTAACTGAGTTTATCAAATTTCAAACACATCCTTTATAATATCTAGTAGCTCGTCCATTTCTCCGATTATTAGTAGAAACACAGCAATAAAGCCCGCTATCACTACCATGGTTCCCTGTTCGTCCCGCCCGGATTTGTTTAGTATCAGTGCGGTTGCTGATACCATAAGACCGATTCCCGCAACTTTTAATATTAGGTTAATTTCCATTTTGATTTCCTTTCTTTTAAAGCAATATCAATACTAGAGAGAATGTAATACATAATGAGAGTGCAAGCTGAACATTTGCATTTTTACCCTGCATCTCTTTAATATCCACGATCCTTGTGCGCAGTTGTTCAATATAATTATCACACACCTTTAGTTGATTGGTTGCGTATGCACCTCCAAACTCACTAGCAAAATCCAATATAATCTTTTTAGTTGTGGGATCAAGACTTATATCGGCATTTTCAATGCGCGAATACAAAGGCACGTAACCGTTGTTTTGTATATATGACAATCCACAGTTTTTTATGGTATCAGGATCGCAACACTGTATTACTTTTTCTATGGGCATCCCATATGCATCCACTTTGTTTTTTATATGAATTAAAAGCTTGAGATATGCCTCAACTTGTCTTATAACCTTCATATCCGACGTGCGTTTTTCAAAATAAAAAATCAGCGATGCCGCAAGTATTAATGTTGAACCGAGTATCTTAGTTATCATTTGCGCACTCCCAAGGTATGATATGATATTTAAATGAGAAGTTCATATCTCGTTCAATTCGAATATAATAATCGAATATTCTCGCCTTGTGAAGCCTTTTCATAACCTCACGAGAGAGTAAATCTCGTATATTGCTGCCGTGTGCAGTGGCGATCAATATAACTCCTGAAGATTGAGATTTCAAAATCGAATCGGCTTCCTTTTCATCACCAATCTCGTCGCAAATAATAATTTGGGGATTTAGGTTCCTTATAGCTATTTCAATGCCGTCTTTTCTAGGATAATTTATCAGTGCAGTTATGAGTAGTCTCTTGTCTTGAAGTGAATTAGTTAGTTCGCATCTTGTATCAATAACGCAAGTTCTATTGGCATATCTTCCTGACGATAAGTCGTATGCTAATGATCTAAGCATGGTTGTCTTTCCAATGCCCGGAGGTGAAAAAATCAATATTCCACCAGTTACCTTGTTTCTAATTAAATCTACAATTTCATTCGTGTTTACTTTAATATTATTTGGAATTCTAAATGAAAATTCGCTTACGTCATAAATTCCTATAATTTCGCCCTTCTCCATTCCTGCTCGTCCCGCAATGCCAACCCGCACTCCGTTATCTAAGGTAATATACCCCTTATTGAGAGCATCACGATGAGCATACAATGAACCCCCGGTGATAATTTCAAGTATTGTATTCATTTCGTGCTGAGTTGCTATTAAATTAAGAAGATAGTTGCCGTTTGATGTGACCAAATATGCTTGTCTATTTAGTCGGATTCTAATTTCCTCAATATTTCCATAATCTATATCAAGATTGTTAATTGCGACTTGAAATCTTTTTGGAAGGATATTTTTTAACATTTTTCTTTTTCACCTCTCACTTGCTTAATTTTATGATGGATATTTTGAAAATATTACACAAAAAATGGTATATTTACTATTGAAAAATTATTGATTTTGTGCTAA
>CANBDB010000174.1 GCA_947367285.1 uncultured Clostridia bacterium
CGGATCCATGCTGTGGGGCGAACGATAGAACCCCGATTCATGAGCGCATGCCAGACAGCGGCCGACGAGCAGAGGGAGCAGGAGCGCAAGCAGCGGGAGTTCCTGGACATAGTGGAAAGAAACCGCAGCGTGGGGCTTCCCGATCCGGGACTGAGGAAACATACCTTTGAGAATGATCTGGGGTACAACCCCAAACAGATTGAGATAGCCAAACGGTATGTTCAGCACTGGGATGAATTCCGGAACAGTTCCACCGGACTCCTCCTGTGGGGCGACGTAGGTACCGGAAAAAGCTTCATCGCAGGCTGCATCGCAAATGCCCTGCTGGACAAGGGTGTACCGGTGCTCATGACCAATTTCGCCAGGCTCCTGAACACGCTGACGGACATGTATGCTGGTGACCGGAATGCTTACATAGACAGCTTCAAGCGGTATGAACTGCTGATCATCGATGATCTGGGCATGGAACGGAATTCAGAATTTGCCCGGGAGCAGGTGTTCAACATCATCGACAGCCGATACCGCAGCCAGCTTCCCATGATCGTGACCACCAATTTGACCGTGGACGAACTGAAAAATCCGGAAGACCTTGCGAGGGCGAGAATCTATGACCGGGTGCTGGAACGGTGTACGGCGATCAAGGTGAACGATCATAATATTCGGAAATTGAACATGGCGGAAAACTTGGCCAGAGCAAAACAACTGTTGGAGGGGGTGACGGCATGACAGAACAGGAAAAGAAATTCTTACAGGCGAAGCACCGCATGGAGGAAGCGGAGGCACGGAACCGGAAGAAGGAACGAAGCATCAGAACCCGGCGGCTGATCCAGGAAGGTGCGATTTTGGAGAGCGTATTTCCCCAGGCGCAGCACATGGATTTGGAAGTGCTGAAAGCGATTCTGGAGAAGCGATTGGGTACCAAAGATACGAATTACGCGAGCTGAGAACGGGCGTAGGCTTCCCGAAGGGCGCACTTACTCACCACCCCGGAGGGGAGGTGGTATTTCCGCTGGAAATCGTGCGCTCTCCGAGGGGGTTGCGGCTGTTGCGACAGCCTATGGACAATGCCACACTGGAAGCGAAAGTGCTGTCATTGTCCACGCAGTTGGTGTGCGGTAAACGCTTACAGAATACCGTCAGTTTAACCGACGGTATTCCACCAACTGCCCGCACAAACCTGCCACAGCACAAGGCACTCCCTGCGGTCGCGGCAGATTTGTTTGCGGAATGACCCTCAGTTGAACTTAGGGTCATTTTCTCTTTGGAAAAGAGAAACAGAAAATACGAAAGGAGGAAACGAAAATGAAGAAAATAATTGCCTTGCTTTTGTGTATGCTAACCTTGTTTGCACTCTCTGCTTGTTCCACTCCCATCTATCCCGGATTGCCCGATATCAGCGAAGATCCGATGAAAGGCATCGAGATTTACTGCTTCAAGGACGGCGGCGAATGGAAATGCGGCGGCACAGTTGGTACGAACAGACAAAAGTTTGATGAAGAAATACGCGCCTTGCAGGTTGTTAGCATACCCGATATGAAAAGAATCCTCGAACGAAAAGGACTTACCGATTGCTTTCACGTGATACTCGTTGACCTTTCGGGCGACGAGGTCGTATATCTTGACGCCGCGGAAAACCTAACGCAAATTGCAACGCTTGAAATGCAATTAGGCAAGGCTGAAAAATAAGGAGGTATAGCGAATGAAAAAGTTATTAGCTTTATGCTTGACCGTAGTTTTATGCTTATGCTGTCTTGCATCATGCGGTAGCGCACACAAAGAAAACGAATGGTTTTCGGAAGAAAAATTAACTAACTGCCTCGTGGGTGATTTGCCTACCATCGAAAAAGATTATGTAAACCACAACGGCGAGGATATTTACGTTAGCTTCACAAGCAAGGAGCGTGAAGCCTATGTTGCCGAGGTGTTTGAATATCTTAAATCGCAGAATTTCAAGTATTTTGGAACGCGCGGAGAACAGGCAAGCACGTTGGCAGGTAGTTTTACCACGTATTACTTCAAGCCTGCAACCGAGCTTTCTGAATTTTACGTTGGTAGTTCATACAAGTTTGTCTATTCAGACGGTACGCTCGATGAGGACGGCGATCCAATCTTCTGTATTCTCACCATTTACGACTATGAGGCAAAGAATCTTGAATACGGAACAAAGAATTTTGCGTATAACACCTTAATCACACTTCGCTATAAGTCAGAAGCACCGTTAAGCGGCAGATATGCTTTGAACGAGGAAGAACACGAGCATATTTTCACATATACCTCTGCCGGTGAAATAGGACATTACATTACTTCTTCTTTATGTGGATGTAGTTATGAAGAAGGAACATTAGATCATTTTGATGAAAATATGGATCTCATCTGTGATGCTTGCGGATATGATATGAACGCAGATTACCCACCCCTCGTAGACACCACTATTCCTCTGCGTAATCTGACAAGATGTGAGTGGCTTAATGAATTGACTGCCGAGGATATTGCAGAAATAAAGATAATCGGCGAAGCTGTGGGCGTTGCTCCCGGCAATCTCAAAAACGTTTCAAGCTCCACCGATGAAGCAGTAATCGCAAGAATTTTTGAAGAATATTATCAGCTTGATACAAGACCTATTTCAAAAATGGAAGGTCAGATCGACGGCGGTAGCGGTGTTACGGTAAAATTTATTTTGAAGAACGGAACTGCAAAGGATCTGTATATCAACAATGGAAATTACCTCGATACAAACGGCGATTACTTTGAACTGCTTTCTACTCCAAAATTCAAGGATACCGACAACGCAACAAAAGCTTACGGATTTATTACCTATCTCGGCACAGGAACGGTCTATGACAAGGACAACCATTCCGTATGTGAAATTCCCATAGACGAGCTTGAGTTTGTTGAGTCTGATGGCTGTGTTGATGCTGTGGTTACCGGTTATTACTATACAGTAGAAACAGAGTTTGGAACTCTGTACTTCGATTACAGCAACGATTTGTTCTATCTGCAATTTGAGGAAGGCAAGGTCGATTACATAGAATATTATCAGCTCGTCGGCAAAAATCTTGACGAATTGATTGCTGAATACTCGGCAACTTCCACCGATTAACTATGAAAAAGATAATATTTGAACATTGAATATTTTGCAAAGGGCGAGAACTCTAATAATTGGAGAATTGCACGCGACGGTTGTGTGGTTGTACTGACTAACCTTGACGTTGCGATGGACATTATCAACCTTGAATTTAAGTAATAAAAAAGCCTGCGACGCACTAAGTACGTAC
>CANBDB010000175.1 GCA_947367285.1 uncultured Clostridia bacterium
ATTTAAGATATGTAGATTATTATGATATTGAAACATTCCAAATACAAAATGCGCTATTGACAGCAGAGGGTGCAATATATTATGCCAAAAATCGGATGAGCAAAAGCATTCACAGTTCTTGTGTTGCTGTTTTAGGCTTTGGTAGAATTGGTAAAATTCTAGCTTACTTGTGTCGCTCACAAGGCGCTAAGACCACCGTATACGCGAGAGGAGAGGTTGACCGAATATGGAGCAAGGTCGCAGGTATAAAAGCGCTTAAAATTGATTCATTAGGCATTGATGAGCCTTCAAAAATAGATATTATCTTTAATACAATACCGCATAATATTATCAATGAAAATATTTTGAATAAAATACAAAAAGATACACTTGTCATAGATCTTGCATCAAAGCCGTTTGGAATTGATGAAGAATTAGTTAAAAAAAACAATTTGAATTACTACCGAGAGCTTGGTGTTCCAGGTCGATATGCACCTAAAAGCGCGGGCGAAATACTTGGTCAAACAATTATAAATATTCTTAATAAGGAGGGTTAGAATTTGATTGGATTTGCATTGACGGGATCCTACTGTACTATTGCGGATGCTATAATATTAATGGAAGAATTGGTTCGTAAGGGATACGAGATTTTACCAATAATGAGTGAGAATGCATATGGAGTGGATACGAGATTTGGAAAAGCCGCCGATATTCAAAAGAAAATCGAAAATATAACAGGGAAGACAATAATACATTCAATTGTAGCAGCAGAGCCATTAGGTCCCAAGGTGAAATTGGATGCTCTGATTGTGTGTCCTTGTACGGGTAACACATTGGCGAAAATCGCCAATGGGATAACGGACACTTGCGTTTGCATGGCCGCGAAAGCCCACTTGAGAAATGATAAACCGCTTGTGCTCGCATTAGCCACCAATGACGCACTGTCGGGAAATTTGAAAAATATTGGAACACTTATGTCAAGAAAAAACGTGTATTTTACACCTATGAAGCAGGATGACCCGCAAAACAAGCCACATTCATTAGTTGCGGAATTTGATATGGTGGAAGAATGTCTGAAATTGGCATTGGATGGCAAACAAATTCCAAAAATATTTATATAAAAAAACTCCGTAGAGATTTCTACGGAATTTTTTGATTTATACAAATTGATTAATAAATGCCTTGTAAGATTCAAGATTGCTATTCATTGCTTCTTTGGATGTTCCTGTAAGCAAATAATAGAACTTAATCTTGGGCTCTGTACCGGATGGACGAGCAACAATAACATCACCGTTTTCCATCTTGAACGAGATAACGTTGGAAGAGGGAAGATTGGTAGAAAATACGTTGCCGCTTACTGTATCAGTAATTGTGGTCTTGAGATAGTCACCGATTTCAACAATCTTGTTGTTTGAGATTGACTCGGGAGCGTTGTTTCTAAGGGTATCCATAAGTGCTGCCATCTTTTCCTTGCCATCAATACCTTCCATATAAAGCTCTTGGTTGGTTTCGAGATAATGACCGTACTTTTCATACAAGCTGTTCAAAGCGTCGAAAAGAGTCATTCCTTTGGCATGGTAGAACGCATTCATTTCGCAAATGAGCATAGTAGCTACAACAGCGTCCTTGTCTCTTGCATATGTGCCCTTTAAATAACCGTAGCTCTCTTCAAATCCAAAGAGGAAATGAGCATCGGCACCGGCAGCTTCATAATTCTTAATAACCTCACCAATGAACTTAAATCCGGTAAGTACATTATGAAGTTTAACATTGTGTGCCTCACAAATTTTAGCAACGAGCTCTGTGGAAACTATAGTCTTAACTGCGTAGGGATTTGCAGGCATTGTGCCTGTTTCCTCATAGGCAGTAATAATATAATCAATAAGAAGTGCACCCATTTGGTTGCCGGAAATAGTAACGAATTTGCCCTCATTATTTCTTGTAACAACACCAACACGGTCTGCGTCCGGGTCGGTTGCAATTACGAGAGTACTACCAACACTATTAGCGATTTCTACACCTAGTTCAAAAACTTCAGGATATTCGGGGTTGGGTTTTTCAACAGTGGGGAAATTACCATCAATTTCCATTTGCTCAGGTACTACGTACAAGTGCTCAACACCGCAACGTGCAAGAATATCGGGTATAAGGCGATATCCCGTACCGTGCAAAGGAGAATAAACGATGTGCAAGTCGCTAGCAACGTTTTTAATTGCATCAGGGTTAACGAGTTGCTTCATAACCTCATTGAGGTATTTATCATCCATTTCCTGGTCCAAAATAATAATATCGCCATGCTCAACGGATGTTTCAAAGTCAACCATTTTAACGTCATTGAATATATCAATTTTATCAATTTCAGCAGAAACTGTCTTAGCGTGTTCGGGAGGAAGCTGAGCACCATCTTCCCAGTATGCTTTATAGCCGTTATATTCCTTGGGATTGTGTGATGCGGTAATATTAATACCTGCTACACAATGAAGCTCACGAAGAGCAAATGAAAGCTCGGGAGTAGGTCTAAGTTCATCAAAAATATATACCTTGATACCATTAGCTGCCAAAACACTAGCGGAAATTTTAGCGAAAAGTTCGGAGTTGTTTCTTGAGTCATATGCTATGGTAACGCCGTCAGCTGCGCGACCTTCTTTTATAATAAGATTTGCAAGTCCCTGAGTCGCCTGCGCTACAGTGTATTTATTCATAGCATTAGTACCAAGACGCATCTTACCTCTAAGACCGGCAGTGCCAAATTCAAGAGAGGTATAAAAACGCTCCTTAAGTGCGTTTTCATCATTGGCAAGTTGGGTAAGTTCTTCTTTTTCTTCAGCAGAAAGAAGGGAAGAGTCAAGCCATTTTTGATATTCCTGTTTGTAAAGATCCATATCTAAATCCTTTCGTATTTGGAATTATTTGTTTTTATATCCTGATAATGCTTGGGAAAGCTGATCAGGGCAAGATGTGCTGCGGGGGCCACACTTGATACCTGCAAGGCGGTCGATAGCGTCATCTATATGCATACCTTTAACGAGTGCAGCAACACCCTGAGTATTGCCGGAGCAACCACCGGTGAACTTCACCAATTCGATGATGCCATCTTCATTTACATCAATGTCGATTTGTCTTGAACATGTACCTTTAGTTGTATATGTAATATGTTCCATTTTATTTCTCCTTATTTTGATTT
>CANBDB010000176.1 GCA_947367285.1 uncultured Clostridia bacterium
GACTGTATATATTATATTCATAACTTGGGTCGCATTTGGGCGAAAATAGGCAGTACTTAAATTATTCCGTAATTTCCCGTCAATGGATCTTTGAAAATTCCAATCTCGGGTGTAATAAAAGTAAAAATAACAAATAATAGGGCAATACAGCAAAGGATGGCTAGTGGCAATTTTGACGACCTGCAAGGCAAATCTCCCTTAATAAAGTGATGCGTCTCATATAGATAAGCAAATGCGGCAGCAATAAAGAAAATTGCAATATTGATCCAGTCGGGAGATTCTCCGATAACACCGTTGTAGGTATAAAATAAGACGGGTATTAGCGCAAGTCCCAAAAGTGTTCCTCGCAACTTAATACACCAGTAATTATTTATATCCTTAAAAAAGAAGCTCTGAAAAATCGCATATAAAAACATGGGCCAAAATAGCAACTTCATATGCTCCCAAGTTGATTCATTTACACCTGAAAAAGGCGCAATCCAAACCGCCGCACCAAGCCAATCGTATAGAAAATGTAAAACTGTGCCCAAAAGGCAAACTACCGCAAAGCCCCAAAGCTGCCAGAGCTTAATAGATCTTTTCATAAAAACCCCCAATTATATTTCTTAAAAAAAGTATATCAATCACCCGTGAAAATTATTCTCACGTCGCTACATATTTGATTTGACAAATTTTGATATAAGTGATATAATTTTATATATTGAATGAAGGGGGCTTTTTATGGGACGAAATGAAATAAAAAGGCAACGCGAGATAGCGAGATGGGAAAGAGAACTAAAAAAGCCTAAGAAAAATGGGTATTTCGCTTGGCTCGTTTTTGTTATTTGCCTTATATATATGACCGACGAGGTTGCCTCTCAAATAGGATTTCTTATGAAAACCGATATTGCTAACGACCTTTTTGCAAGCTTCGGTGATAGCAGTGTTGGAATACTAGAGCTTGTATCAATGGTTGTAGTACCTTTTCAGGTATGTAGTATTTTTTATAAGCCTCTTGCGGATAAATGGGGACGAAAGACGTTCTTGGTTATTAATACCTTTGGAATGAGCCTTGCTCTCCTTTTGATTTTCCTATCAAATAGTTTGATTTTGTATTTCCTTGGCGCGTGCTTAATCCAATTCTTCATTCCACACGATATGCACGTTGTGTATATAATGGAATTTGCTCCCGAAAAGCACCGAGCAAGAATTTATTCCTGTATAAAATTCGTGGCAAATATGGGAGTTATGCTTGTGCCTCTTTTGAGAAGAGCTCTTATGCAGGACTCGTCCGAGTGGCGCAAGGTATTCCTTATTCCTGCGATAGTAGGACTTCTATGTAGCTTTGTAGCACTTATTTCCGCAAGGGAAACTGACGCGTTTATAAATTCCCGACTTCGTTATCTTAGAATGACGGATGAGGAGAGAATAGAATTAAAGAAGCAAAAAAGGGCCGAAGCTGCACAGGGCGGTGTTGGAGAAGCATTGAGATTTGCCTTCTCACATAAGCAAATCAAGTGGTTATATATTACCTCAGCATTTGTAAACGTTGGCTTGCTTCTCACAATGCAATATAACGTAATTATGAACTATGGATATGCGGAGCATTTCCTTAAAACAGGGCAGTATCTTACCCTTGATGAAGCGGTGAATGCCGCAAGTGTAGGAGTTGTAACTGATGCACTCTTCTTCTTTACTATCGGCTCGGCACTGGCACAGGTTCTTATGGGCTTTATTTGCGACGGAAAGGGAAGAAAGACCGCGGCAATTTCAATGGCATCTATTTGCGTTGTATCACTTCTCGGATTTTTCTTTGGCTCAAACCTCGGTTGGAGTTCCGTTATAGTAGGATTGCTTTGTGGCGCTTGTGTAGGTAGCTACTACGCGACCAATGATATCCTTATTATGATGATAGGCGAGTCGTCGCCAACCAATCTCCGTTCCTCTACGATTTCCTCGCAGTATTTTGTAACTGCCGCAGGAGTAATCGTTTCCTACGGTGTTGGATTGCCACTACTCACAATTCTTGGCAACAGTGCTGCCGGATGGATATCACTCGGCTTGGCACTTCCGGGATTTGTTGTAGCACTCATTTGCTTGTGCACCAAAACTCACGATACTACGGGTATAAATATGGATACCGTAACCGGTTGTGAATGGGACTAAATTTGAAGGGAGAATAAAATGAATATCAAGCTTTCACTCTTAAAAATTTTTCTCCGCTCCAAGCGCTCACTTACAGCAGCAAGAATAAAACTTACGGGTAATGTGAAGGGCAAAAAATTTGTGATTCCTCGCGAAAACAAGGACGGAGTGCTTACATACCTTTATAACCCAATAAATAATTGTGAAAATGAACGCCCCTTGCTTGTCAACGTACACGGCGGCGCATGGATAATGAACGACGCGCTCAAAATGGATACAATGTGTCAATCCTTGTCCGAGAAGTTAGGTGCTTTCGTGGTTAATGTGAATTACAAAAAGGCGGACGAGCAAGCTTTTCCGTACCCTCAGTACGAAGTTGTGGACACGGTTAAGTATTTTCTTCAAAATTCCGAGCAATATCGCATTGATAAGAACCGCGTAGTGCTTATGGGTTATAGCGCAGGGGCACATCTTTGTGCTGCAGCAGTGCAAATGCTTCGCGATGAAGGCATTTTCGTAAATAGACAGGTGCTTTGCTATCCATTTGCCGACTTTACATACGGTGGCGGTACACAAACTGAAATTATGCAAACCATTGATACAGTAGAGTTTATTGATGAGGTTATGTTTTGCAATATTCCTAAGAACCATAACATTTCATCTCCCGCACAAAATCCTAATCTTGCCGATTTGCCTGCAACCATAATCACAACTTGCGGAAACGATTCGCTGGCAGTACAGGGATATTTCTATGCCGAAAGACTCCGCGAGGCGGGGATAAAGGTGGACCACTTGCATTACGAAAAAGCTCTTCACGGTTATATCGAATGTAACTGGCCCCAAACTCTCAAGGATGCATCTAAATCCCCCGACCAGGAAAAAATATGCCTCGAAACGATTGATGCGATAGTAAATCTCATAAAATAAGATCACCTATAGACATTTTTGTATAAAAATAACCGTCCAAATTTATAGTTTGGGCG
>CANBDB010000177.1 GCA_947367285.1 uncultured Clostridia bacterium
GAGAACTACACCTATTAAGTCGTCGGCAGCGTCAGATGTGTATAAGAGACAGAACCCACCCACCATTTTTATATATTTTATCATAAAAAAATAGGTTTGTCAATATATAAGTAAGGCAACCGAGACAAATTTCTCTTGATTTTATTTGGTTATTATGGTATAATAAAAATGTAATTCAATATAAGGAGGAAATAATATGACAAACACTGTATTACACGGCGACAAAACGATTGTTTATTACGAAGACTTTTGGACTGGAAAGAAAAGGATTAGTATCAATGGTAAAGAATTGTTAAAGATTGACAAGAAAACTTATAAATTAGAGGATAAGTACTATACCGTTAAAGGAAGTTATCTTACGGGTGTAGAGTTGATCGACGGAGTGCAGAGCGTGGCTTTGGTTAGAAAGCTTACCACACTTGAAACAATATTGTGCTTCCTTCCTTTTTTGCTTGCATTTATAGGCGGTGCAATAGGCGGTCTTTGCGGTGGCGCAGCGTGTGCCTTTAACGCGATATTTATAAGAAAGACAAACAATACTGTAGGTAAGATTTTGTGCTCTATTTTATCTGCCGTAGTAGCTTTTGTTTGCTATTTGATAATATCGGGACTCTTTCTTGGTTTGATTTCCGGTTAAAATAAAAATACAAATAATTACAAAAAAGCTCTCGCTTTATTCTAAGCGAGAGCTTTTTTGGTGTTTTTTATTCCTTGATATCGATAAGTTGCTTCAATGTGTCATAAATGGATTTTACACCGATAAGCTCGATGCCACAATCGATTTTGCGCTTTTCGAGATTGCGGTAGGGAACTACCGCCTTCGTAAAGCCAAGGCGTGCGGCTTCTTTAACGCGCTGCTCAAGGTTGGAAACGGCACGCACCTCGCCCGAGAGACCAAGCTCACCGATGGCGATAAGATCGTCGGGAACAACCTTGTCGCGAAGTGATGAGATGAGAGCCATTGCTACCGCAAGATCGCTTGCGGGCTCGTCTATGCGGAGACCACCGATTACGTTGATGTAGGCGTCATTAGCTGAAAAACGCAATCCAAGGCGCTTCTCAAGTACCGCAAGAATGAGATTGAGACGGTTGTAATCAATACCGTTTGAGGTTCTGCGAGGAGCGGGGAATGCCGTTGGCGAAACGAGTGCCTGAACCTCGGCAATCAAGGGACGTGTGCCCTCTATCGTGCAAAGTGCACAGTTGCCTGAAGCATTTTTTGGACGGTCGGCAAGGAGCATCTCCGAGGGGTTGCAAACCTCAATAAGTCCCTCGTCGCCCATCTCAAATACACCGATCTCGTTTGTCGAACCGTAGCGGTTCTTCATTGCGCGAATGATTCTATATGAGTGCTGACGGTCGCCCTCAAAATAGAGAACTGCGTCAACCATGTGCTCAAGAATCTTCGGGCCTGCGATAGAGCCCTCTTTGTTAACGTGTCCGACCAAAATCACGGAAATTCCGTCATTTTTAGCCTTTGCAATAAACGCAAGAGTACATTCTTTTATCTGAGTAATCGTTCCGGGCGCGCTTGAAATTTTGTCCGAGTACATTGTTTGGATAGAGTCCACAATGATAACGTCTGGAGAAACCTTTTCAATTTGCGTAAGTGTCTTTTCAAGCTCGGTCTCGGTCAAAATATAGAGATTTTTCCCCACAATACCAAGTCGCTTTGCGCGGAGCTTGAGCTGACCTGTGGATTCCTCACCCGAGATATAGAGAACCTTTTTTTGTTCACCGAGCGCATCGGAAATTTGCATAAGGAGAGTGGACTTACCGATTCCGGGCTCACCGGAAAGAAGAACCACTGAGCCGTGAACGAGACCGCCACCGAGAACGCGGTCGAGCTCGCAAAGACGCGTGTTGCTTCTTATGTAATCGGGAAGCTCCGTCTCGTCAAAGCGAAGCGCCATGTTATCCTTACCCGTAGTGAGTGTGCGGTGCTTTACCTCCTGCACCTTTTCGGGTGCGGTGGAGATAACGTCCTCAACGAAGGAGTTCCACGCGCCGCACTGATTGCATTTTCCGAGCCACTTGGGAGAAATGCAACCGCATTCGGAGCATATATAAACAGTTTTAAGACCTTTCATTTTTTATTCCGTCCTTTTTGATAAATACAAGTATATTATAAATAAAAACAGCGAAAAAATCAAGTATTATTCTGCGAAATATACTTCATAATGGCCTCAAAAATGCTTTTTGCAAGAGCTTGTCGGTATTCGGCATCACCTAAAGCGCGTGCCTCGTCAGTATTTGAGAGAAATCCGCACTCAACAAGCACCGCGGGGAAGGTCGCATTGTTAAGCAAAAAAATGCCGCTAGTTGCTTCTTTTATGCTTCGTTTGTTGTTGGGTTGTAGAGTTGTTTTCACTTCCGTTTGTATCAAATTTGCCAATATCCGAGATTTAGAATCGTTTTTTGAATACCACACCTGCAGCCCCGAATACTTCGTCTCGGCAAAATAGTTCATGTGAATGCTAACAAGCACCGCATTCTCTTGCTCAGTGGCTATTTCAAGCCGTCGCCGTACGTCCTGCACCTTCTTTTTGCCCTCGTAATCGGAGTTCTTGTCATAGAGAAGAATGTCGGTCTCGCGCGTCATTACAACGTTCACACCTGCCTCACGAAGCAGGGAAGCAAGGCGCATGGAAATGTCCAAATTCAAGTTCTTTTCAACGAGCCCGTTGCCCTCGCATCCACCATCCTCACCTCCGTGACCCGCATCAATAACTATCGTAACCTTACCCATATCCGTGTCGGTCGGTAACGGCAACTCAAAATTTAAGCTCGGAATTATCAAAATAAGCGAAATAAGCAGCGAAATTATGCAAAAAAGTGCAAATTCCAGCGCATACCCCGCTGCATATCTTTTTCTTTGATCTTTCATCTCATAAAACCCCGTTTTTGTTTAGTTTATGATGAAAAAGCACTGTTTATTCATTTTGCCAAATTGGGATTTAGGGGGGAGATAGTTTGTTTTAGAATAGCAGGGGGCTTTTTTGAAAAGCCGCCCCCTGCACCCCCGAAAAACTTTTAAAGTATTTTATTGCTAAATTTCGCGCAAATTGTTCCGCACCGAGATTCTATCGGTCACC
>CANBDB010000178.1 GCA_947367285.1 uncultured Clostridia bacterium
GGGCAGCGGTAGATTTTTTGGTCTCTTTTGTATTCTTTTTTAATTCTTTTTTAATTGTTTTTGAAAAAACTATTGCATATTTTGTAAATTGGTGATAAAATTATTATGAATTAATGTGTACTATTTAGATTTATCCCAAAAGGAGAATTATAATGGATGTTATCTTGAATTTTTTAAATACAACTTGGGAGAGCCTTGGCGTGCAAAATGCCGTGCCCTACGGCACATTCCACTTGGTTTGCTTCGGCTTGTCCATCATTGCGGCAATCGTGCTTTGCTTCCTCTGGAAACATGAGTTTATTTTGAATCCTAGACGCGTTGCAATGGTCTGCTCGATCATAATTTTCGTTTTTGATGTTTATGAGCAGATAATCAGTAGCTTTATATTCGACGGCACGCACTACGTATACGAATACCAGTGGGAGCACTTCCCCTGGCAGTTCTACTTTACACCAATGTTTATCGGTATAATTGCGGCGCTTACCAAAAACAAGGTTTACGACCACTTTATGTCCTACCTTGCAACGTATTCGCTTACCGCGGGCTTGCTCACTATGTTCTTCCCTGTGTTTGGCGAAACGGTAGGCCTTTGCACTCAGTCAATGGTTTCCGGTGGAGTTGTACTCGCGCTCGGTATATTCCTTTTCTATTCTCGCTCCGTTCATATCGAGCATTACACAATAATCAAGGCATTGCCCATTTTTATACTCACAGTATCTATGGCAGTATCCTTCAACATGTTTGCTAATCTACTTGGACTCGAGGGTTTCAATGCCTTCCATCTCAACCCCGAGGTTGAACACAACGGTGAAATTTTCATCTTTTCATCCATTTTCAATGCGCTTCGCACTTGGGAATTTCCCTGGGGATACATCATTTCCTTGCTTATCTACATTGTTGGCTTTACAGCTCTTACATACCTTGTTCTTCTTGCGATAATAGGTATCAGAACACTTATTTACACTGATTTTGACGCAGAATATGCTGAACAGGATGCGGCTCGTCTCGCTGAGAAAAATGCAAAAGCTGAAACTACAATTGAAGCTCCCGCTCCCGAGGTAGTTGAAGCTCCCCTTGAAAATCAAGTATAATTAAATTGAAAAAAAATAACCACCGTGGTTTCACGGTGGTTTTTTGTTTATGCCGCTTTTGGCATTGGTGCTGCCATTTGTGTGAGCATGTTTTCGATAAAAATTCCGTAGCCGGTGGTCGGGTCATTGATAAGGACGTGGGTCACGGCACCGACGAGTTTACCGTTTTGAATGATCGGGCTACCACTCATTCCTTGAACAATTCCGCCCGTGGCGGCAAGGAGCTTTTCGTCCGTTATTTTCACAGTAAAGCATTTATTTCCCGTCGCGTTTCGGTTTATCGCGGAAATCTCCACCTTATATTCCTGGCGCACGTTATTATCGAGCGTGCAAAGTATGGTCGCCTCGCCTTCCTTTAACTCGTTTTTGAGTCCTATCGAGTAGGTTTTATTACCTAGTGCCGAGGGTACCTCAGCAAGCGCACCGAATATGCCGCAATCCGTATTTTTGTAAATTGCGCCGACCTTGGAAGAATTGAAATATCCCTTGAGCTCACCCGGAGCGCCACGTTGTCCCTTGACTATTCCGTTAATCGTTACACCGAGGACGCTGCCGCTTCCGATGGGTGTGAGGTCGCCCGTTTCCGCATCACATATTCCGTGGCCAAGGCCTCCAAAAGTACCGTCGGGAAGCACGTAGGTGAGAGTTCCTATACCCGCACCGGAATCCTTAAAATGCACTCCGAGTGAATATTTTTTCTCGTTTTGTGAATATTTGGGCGTGAATTTGATGGTAAATTCCTTGCCTGCTCGAAGATAGGTGAGCTCAATCTCCTTGCCGTCCTCCGCCACACGAGTGATGTCCGAAACACCCGAAAAGTCATGTCCGTTGACCTTTATAACTGTATCATAAAGACGGAGCCCTGCTCGGTAGGCGGGGTTTTCCATCTCGTTTTCAAAGCCGACAACCGTTGCTCCACGAGTAAAAAATTTGATTCCAAACGGAGCACCGCCAACGTAGACCTTGACATCCTCAAGCTTTGCCACGGTTACGCTCCGCACGGGTATCGCACCGAAGAGCTTGTACTGTCCTTGGCTGAAGTTTACTACCGAACCGTCCGCCGCTTGCGCACCTTCGGTTTCCTCGAAGGTTGTGCCGAGGTAACTTGGAATGTCACTCCCGACAAAGCACGAAACCGTTTTTGGTATCATTATATTATAGGCGCCTGCCACTATGAGTGCGAGTGCGAGCGCTGTAAGAAAAACGCCCACAATTTTGCCGAGAATTGGGCAGGGAGAGTTGCGTTTTTTCTCTGTTTTCATTTATTTTACCTCCTGTTTTGAGTTTTTTTGAAATTTTGTCGAAAATTTTGATTTCCCTGTTTATAATTTGCTCAAAATATGATAAAATAAAAGTGTAAATTTTTTGTTGTGCTGAATTATATGCATATTTTTGGATTTTTATTCATTTTTTTGGGGGTGGTTGCGTGGAGAGAACCGAAAACCTAATAACTACATACATGGAGCGCTCCTTGCACGCTTCCCTTAAGGCGAAATTTTGCCCCGACGAGAGCTGCCACGAGGTGAAAATCGGTAGATTTGTCGCTGACGCCTGTTGTGATGGCGTGATTTACGAAATACAAACGGGAAACCTTGCGCCACTTGCCAAAAAGATACGTTTTTATCTTGAAAATACCAATTTTGAGGTTGTGGTGGTGCGTCCTATCGCTAAGGATCGTCGAATCTTTTGGCTTGGCGAGGGTGGTGAGCTTTCGAGCGCAGCCCGAAAATCGTCAAGGCACGAGAATATTTTTCACGGAATTGCCGATTTGTGGTATTTGCGCGAGATTTTTGACGCACAGAGGCTTTCTTTTGCGTTTGTTTTGATGGAAATTGATGAAATTCGCCTTCTTGACGGCTACGGGAAGGACAAAAAGAAGCGCGCAACAAGTGTTGACCGACTCGCAGGGGAGATTTTTTCTGAGATTCGTGTACATCTGTCTCTTATACACATCTGACGCTGCCGACGACTTAATAGGTGTAGATCTCGGTGGTCG
>CANBDB010000179.1 GCA_947367285.1 uncultured Clostridia bacterium
CAGGCTCGGGCGTCAGCACGGGCGGTATTATTGCCGTGCTTCAATACATCGGAATGATTACCAATGCTGTTATCAGCATATCTTGGACGCTTGCTTGGCTCCCCAAGGTGAAGGTATCCATGCGGCGTTTGAATGAAATTCATTCAAGCCCTGACGAAGAAACGATACCCGAGGGCGAAGGTGACGTACCAAACGGTTTTGATATTGAAATCAATAACCTTTCCTTTACATATCCCGACTCAACCAAAAAATGTTCTTGAAAACCTCTCGCTTACTGTAAAACAAGGTGAACAAATCGCCTTGATTGGAGGCACGGGAAGCGGAAAAAGCACTCTTATCAAGTTACTTGCCGGACTATTTGAACCGAGCGAAGGCTAAATAATTATCGGCGGGGCTTCATACAAGGATATGCGAAAGGTAGATGTTCGTTCGCATTTCTCGGTAGCTTTGCAAAAAGCACAGATATTTGAAGGAACCGTGCGCGATAATATCAAAATGGGAAAACCTGATGCGACGGACGAAGAAGTATACAAAGTCCTCGGGCTTTCCAAAATGGCAGAGTTCGTTGACTCGCACGAAGAAGGACTTGACTATATCTTGGTAGGCAGCGGTCAAAACGTTAGCGGAGGTCAGCGTCAAAGACTCAATATGGCAAGGACGGTTATAAAAAAAGCCGACGTGTATATCTTCGACGACAGCTTCAGCGCGTTGGATTTCCTTACAGAAAGTGAGATCAAAGAAAACTACGCGACTCTCCTTCAAGGAAAAAGCAGAATCGTTGCTACTCAACGTATCAGCACGGCAATGAGTGCCGACCGCATATACGTATTGGACAAAGGACGCATAATTGGGGTTGGAACACACAGTGACCTCCTTTCGTCTTGCCCAATATACCGTGAAATTGCCGATTCACAGCTTGGCGGCAGAAAGGAGGGTGCACATGAAGAAAAATAAAAAGAGCAACGGACTCAGCTCTGCAAAGGTAATCCTTAGAATTATGAAGGATTCGCTTGGCATTATTCATTGGCTTTCCCTTGCTACTGTTTTGAGCATCGGTTCAGCGTATCTTGCTATGACAGCGCCCGAAATTCTCGGAAATCTTACAAATCAGATATATAATCTCCTTGACATCGGAACACCAATCGATACTTCGTTGTTTAATAACCGCATTATAACTCTCGCGGTGGTATATCTTTTGTCAGCGCTTCTCGGAGCATTGACCAAGGCGGTTATGAATTACTCTGTCAGCAGCTTCTTTACTTGCAAGATAAGAATCAAAATGAGCGAGAAAATCGCAAGAATTCCTATCAAGGTAGTTGACAGCACTCCCAACGGAGAATTTATATCGCGAATGACGAATGACGTTTCGATTATGGGTGGCTCGATACACGATATTTTCGGCGTTATCATTAACGGCGTTATTCAGCTTGTAATGATCTCGGTTATTATTTTTACGCAAGAGCCCATTATGGCTGTGGCTGTAATTGTGTTTGTGCCGCTTTCGCTTGTGCTTTCCGCAGTTCTCGCATCGAAAAGCGAAAAGCACTTTAACGATTCTCGTACTCAATCGGGAAAACTGTATAGTATTTGCGAGGAAAACTTGGCTTGCTTTGATGCCGTCAAGATATTCTCTATCGAGAAGGAGCAAAACGAGAAATACAAGGACGTTACCAAAAAGTATGCAGACTATTCCGCAAAAGGATACTTTGTCTCGGGGCTTGTAAGTCCTATTGTCGGACTTATCAACAACCTTTCGTACGTTGCAATCTGCGTTATCGGTGCGTACCTCGTGATAAACGGTAGCGTAAACGTCGGAGCACTTGTAGCATTTATTATGTACACCAAACTTTTCTCCGGTCCTCTCGAATCCATCGCAAACGGTATGTCTATGATACAATCAACCATTGCTTCGGCAAGGAGAGTGTATGAATACCTTGACGGTGAGGAGATGGAAGAAATAGAACCCGAAGGAAATGTGTCCGTCAAAGGAGAAGTTGATTTCTTGGACGTTTGCTTCTCTTATACGGATGACAAGCCTCTTATTGAAAACTTGAATCTACACGTAAATCCCGGAGAAAAGATCGCAATCGTAGGACCTACGGGCGGTGGAAAGACAACAATCGTTAACATATTGATGCGCTTTTACGATTCAAAATCGGGTAAAGTGCTTGTTGACGGCAAGGATATTACCGCTATGAGCCGTACCGATGTCAGAGAAATGTTCGGTATGGTATTGCAGGATACTATGCTGTTTTCGGGTAGCGTATATGAGAATATTGCTTACGGAAAAGAAGGTGCAACCCGAGACGAGGTAATGGAAGCAGCAAGGAAGGCACACATAGATAGCTTTATTGATGCTCTCCCCAATGGCTATGATACTGAAATAAATGAGGACAGTACCAATATCAGCGCGGGACAAAAGCAGCTTTTGACAATTGCAAGAGCATATCTTTCCGATAGACCTATTCTTATTCTTGACGAGGCAACAAGTAACGTTGATACCCGTACTGAGCTTTTGATACAGCAAACCATGGATGAGCTTATGAAGAGGCGTACGGCTTTTGTAATTGCTCACCGACTTTCAACTATCGAAAATGCCGATGTTATATTAGTGGTAGATAACGGTCATATAGTTGAGCAAGGAAAGCATTCTGAATTATTAGGGCAAAACGGATTGTATGCAAGAATTTATAATAGTCAATATCCGAAAGTGCAAAGAGCATAACTGATTTATCAATGACTGAGGAGGGGAAAGATTTTTTATGATAATATACTGTATATGGGAGCATAACGGCGACGATACTTTGCTTTATGCGGTAGATTATATCGGTGCATATACCCGTGGCGAAAGCCTTGAAATTGCTAAGGCGAAAATGCCCGGCGAGATTGTGTCCTATCTCAAATGGTTAGGCGAGGATACCTCCGATAACATAGAAGATGTGATCACCCAAGAAAAAGATTCCGAGCTTGCTATCAAGGACGCAGATTCCGACGTGCTTTTTGAAAGCGAAAAAGCACCGTTGACGGAAGATGAATACGAGAAGCTGAAGGCTCTCGCATTAAAGTCAGCCAAGGATTTTCTTGCAT
>CANBDB010000180.1 GCA_947367285.1 uncultured Clostridia bacterium
CCCCAAAGCCGCTCCACTTGGGCGCCTCGTCACAAGCCGATGCGGCGCATTTCAGTCGCGTTGCCGATATTGTTAAGGCTGACCCCACTCGCCGTTACGTTGTAGCGAGTGCCCCGGGTAAGAGATATTCGACCGACGAAAAGGTTACGGATATGTTCTATACCTGCTATAATATGATAAAGAACCATGAGGATATAACCGAATACTATAAAAAAATTATTGATAGATACACAAGCATCATCTCGGAGCTTGGCATAAGCTTTGACATCTCAGGCGAGCTTGAATATATCAAAAATGCAATGATGCTTCGTTCCGGTAGGGATTTTGCCGCGAGCCGCGGTGAATATCTTAATAGCTTGATTCTCGCAAAATATCTCGGATTTGATTTTATCGACGCGGAAAACGTGGTGTTTTTCAAGGAAAACGGCACTTTTGACGAGGAAAGAACCAACGAGGCTATGAAAGAGACTCTCTCCAAGCACACCTATGCGGTTATTCCCGGCTTCTATGGTTCTATGCCAAACGGCACTATCAAGACCTTCTCCCGAGGCGGCTCGGATATTACGGGTTCAATAGTTGCGCGTGCTGCTTGCGCCGATCTTTATGAAAACTGGACGGACGTTTCAGGCTTCCTTATGGCTGACCCCAAAATAGTTCCGAATCCCCAACCCATTTCGGTTATCACCTACCGTGAGCTCCGAGAGCTTTCGTATATGGGTGCGGGCGTTCTTCACGAGGATTCCATTTTCCCCGTTCAAAAGGAAGGAATCACGATAAACATCAGAAACACAAATCATCCCGAGGATCCCGGCACACTTATCGTACCCAATATGATCAACTACGAAAGTGATCAAATCATTACGGGTGTTGCAGGTAAAAAGGGATTTTCCGTTATTAATATCGAAAAGAACCAAATGGGTAGCCAATTTGGTCTTGCTACAAGAGTTTTCCAACTTCTTGACAAGTACAGTATCCACTGTGAGCATCTCCCTTCGGGCATTGACACAATGTGTCCTGTCGTTAGCACCGCGGAGCTCAATAAAAGTATCGACGAGTTCATACCCGAGCTTCATAGAGTAACGGAAGCGGACAATATCAGTGTTGACACATGTCTCGCTCTTATCGCGGTCGTTGGACGAGGAATGAAGGAGTCCAAGGGTACCGCTGCGCGCATTTTTACTGCAGTAAGTGCCTCAGGAGTTAACGTTAGAATGATCGACCAGGGCTCAAGCGAGCTTAATATCATTATCGCGGTATATGAAGAAGATTATGAAAAAACTGTTAGAGCAATCTACGAAGAATTTGTTAACAAATAATGATGAAAGTATTACAATATTTTGAAGTTGATAACAAAGAACACTGGCTGAATGAAATTGCAAAAAGCAATTGGGATGCCGCACATTACCTTCATTATTTATTGAAGGAAAATAAACTTGATGAGCTCGTTGGCGAGGGCGCGCGCGTGCTTCTTCTCGTTGACGGTGACCGTCTCGTTTCCTTTTGCACTCTTGCAAAGTATGATGACGTGCAACCCACCGACCTCACTCCTTGGGTGGGCTGGGTATATACCTTCCCTGAATATAGAGGAAATAGATTGTCGGGATTGCTTATATCCCACGCGGAAGAGGTTGCCAAGAGTGACGGAGCAAAAGCCGTTCATATTTCTACCAATCACGTCGGGCTCTATGAAAAATTCGGCTATGAATTTTTCATAAACGCAAAGGACGTCGAGGGAGAAGATACCAGAGTTTATAGAAAAAACTTGATATAATCAATGCCCCAATGCGCATCTGCCTTGGGGCAAAATTTCTTTTGATAATTTTCAAAAAAACTATTGACAAATCTACAATTTGTGATATAATACCTGTGTTATCCAAAGACAGCAGGTTCCAGTAAAGGCGAAAGCTCTCCTGCCGAGGAAGATTTTATACTTTAATAATGTATTAATGTGTGTCTTTCCTTGGGGTGCTATGCCTTTCGGAAGGATTTTTTTATTATATTCGTTAAATTTACAGGAGGAAAGTACAATGCCAAGTAAAGTAATACTTGAAAAGAAGCAACAGGTTGTTGCTGAACTTTCTGCTCAGATCAAAGAATCTGTATCCGGTGTTCTTGTTAATTACCAGGGTATCACAGTTGATGCTGATACTGCTATGCGTAAAGAGCTCCGTGAGGCAGGCGTTGACTATAAGGTAGTTAAGAACTCCCTTACAGGCAGAGCTTGTGAAGAAGCAGGTTACGGCGAAATGAAGCAGTACCTTTCTGGTATGACAGCTATTGCTATTTCTAAGGACGATGCAGTTGCACCTGCAAAGATTCTTAAGAAGTACGCAGATAAGGTTAAGTCATTCCAGATTCTTGCAGGTTACGTTGACGGCGCAGTAGTTGATGAAGCTACAGTTAATGCACTCGCTGACATTCCCTCAAGAGAAACACTTATTGCGAAATTCCTTGGAAGCATCCAGAGCCCTCTTTACGGCTTCGCATATGCTATTCAGGCAATTATCGACAAGGACGGAGAAGCTGCTCCCGCAGAGGAAGCTCCCGCCGCAGAATAATCTGCAAACAAAACACATCGCGTAAAAAAATCGCATCATAAACACAAAAATTTTTATTGAATTTTGGAGGATTTAAAAATGGCTAACGAAAAGATTACAGCTATTGTTGAAACAATTAAAGGTTTGACTATTCTTGAGTTGAACGAACTCGTAAAGGCAGTTGAAGAGGAATTCGGCGTATCCGCTGCTCCCGTTGCTGCTGTTGGTGTTGCTGCTCCTGCTGCTGCAGTAGAAGAAAAGACAGAATTTGACGTAGTTCTTGCATCCTTCGGTGCTAAGAAGCTTGACGTTATCAAGGTTGTTCGTGAGCTCACAGGTCTCGGTCTTAAGGACGCTAAGGACCTCGTTGAAGCAGCTCCCAAGACACTTAAGGAAGGCGTTTCCAAGGACGAAGCTGAAAAAATCAAGGAAGCTCTTGTTGCTGCTGGCGCAACAGTTGAAATTAAATAATTTAGTTTCTACAGAGAACTTTTTTACTTGCTGTACAAAACAGGACACGAAATCGGGTCCTGTTTTTGTT
>CANBDB010000181.1 GCA_947367285.1 uncultured Clostridia bacterium
TAATTCTATCCTCGCACTCAACGTCACCGCACCACATAGCCTTGATGTAGCCGGGCTTGTTTTCCGCGATGTCAAGGAACTCTTCAAAGTTGGTTGCGATGTGAGTCTTTTCCTCAAGGTTCTTGAGAACTCTTGCGCAAAGCTCGTCATGAACCTGAGTGAGCATTGCCCCAACCTCTGCCTCAACGTTATCAAGGGAAACGAATTTCTTTTCTCTTGTTACGCGGGACACAAGCACGCAGGAGTTGTTTTCGATATCCTTAGGACCGATCTCAAGACGAACGGGTACACCCTTCATCTCATACTGGCTGAATTTCCAGCCGGTTGACTGATCGCTGTCATCAAGCTTAACTCTGAAGGATTTTGCAAGTCTTCTCTTAAGCTCGTCAGCCTTTTCAAGAACGCCCTCCTTATGCTGAGCAACGGGAATGATGGCGAGCTGAATGGGAGCGATTGCGGGGGGAAGGATAAGACCGTTATCGTCGCCGTGTGTCATAATGATTGCACCGATCATTCTTGTTGAAACGCCCCAAGAGGTCTGGTGGGGATATTTAACTGTGTTATCTCTGCCTGCGAAGGTAATATCGAATGCTCTTGCAAAGCCGTCACCGAAATAGTGGCTTGTTCCGCCCTGAAGTGCAACGCCGTTATGCATCATGGGTTCGATTGTATAGGTTGCCTCTGCGCCTGCGAATTTTTCCTTATCGGTCTTTCTACCGGTAATTGCAGGAATTGCAAGAGAATCGCGGTAGAAATCCTCATACACCTTAAGCATATTGAGTGTTTCTGCCTGAGCCTCCTCTGCGCTCTCGTGCATTGTGTGACCCTCCTGCCACAAGAATTCGCTTGTGCGAAGGAAGGGACGTGTTGTCTTTTCCCAACGAACAACCGAGCACCACTGATTGTAGAGCTTGGGAAGGTCGCGGTAGGAGTGGATTACGTTTTTAAAATGCTCGCAGAAGAGTGTTTCGGACGTGGGACGGATAGCAAGCTTCTCGGAAAGCTTATTCTGACCTCCAACAGTTACCCAAGCGCACTCGGGAGCAAAGCCCTCAACGTGATCCTTTTCTCTCTGAAGCAAGCTCTCGGGAATAAACATGGGCATATAAACGTTTTCGTGACCGAGCGCCTTGAAGCGAGCATCAAGGTCCTTCTGTATATTTTCCCAGATAGCGTAGCCGTAGGGACGGAAGATCATGCATCCCTTGACGCTTGAGTAATCCATAAGCTCTGCCTTTTTGCAGATGTCGGTGTACCACTGGGCAAAATCAACGTCCATGGACGTGATCTGTTCAACTAATTTCTTTTCCTTTGCCATTTTCTCAAATGTTTTGACCTTATAACCCTTATAAAGTCGGGACGCCTTGCCTTGAATTTACCGTATCGGCAGAGCAAAACACCCCCGTAAGTGAATAAAGCGCACACTTACCTATCATAATAGAAATAATATCACATTTTTCAAAATTTGTCAACGGGGGTACTTATTTTATGTTACAAAAAAGAGTAAATTTATTTGGACTTTTTATTGATGACGTCTCCATGGACGAGGCGGTAAATGAATCCGAGAACGCCTTGGATAAAAACGGCGGACAAAGGGTTTTCTTTACTCCAAATCTCGAAATACTCAACGGTGCTAGACAAAGCGCAGCGATTAGAAAAATTCTCAACTCCGCGAGCACTTCCCTTCCCGACGGAATTGGACTTCGGGTGGTGGCATTTTTAGTTGGAGCGCCCTTAAAAAATACCGTTCCCGGCATTGATTTCGGTGAAAATCTTTTGAGCTTGGCTGAGAAAACTAGTTCTCGGGTGTTTCTTCTCGGTGCAAAAGACGGTATAGCTCAAGGGGCGGCGCACAATCTCAAAATGAAAATGCCTAATCTCAATATTTGCGGCACACACCATGGGTATTTTACTGATGATGAAATAGACTCGATTTGCGACAAAATCAATGAGTCGGGGGCACAGATCCTTATCGTATGCCGCGGTTTTCCCAAACAAGAAAAATTCGTTTTGCTCGCAAAAAACAAATTGCCAAATATAAAAATCTTCGCCTGCCTTGGCGGCTCACTCGACGTTTGGTCGGGAAAAGTAAAGCGCGCACCCACCCTTGTGCAAGAGATGCATCTCGAATGGTTATGGCGTATTCTTCTCGAACCCGAGCGAGCAGAAAGATTATTTTTATCCCTTCCCACCATTGTATCCGCACTTCGTATTTTTTTGAACAAAAATAGAATTATTATCCCTTCGCGTGCATATAATCAAACAGATACTCTTGGGAGGTAGATTATGTTTATTTATTCAATGCATGCCAATACAATAAAATTCTTTGCAGTTATTTGTCTTTCACTGACGGCGCTTATCGCGCTCATTGCCTTCGTACCAACATATACCACGGGGGACGCACAGCAGGTGGGGGTGGATGCCACCTATAATTTTGAAAAGATAAAAACGAATGATGACAGGATAAATTTCCTAAAACAATTTGGTTGGGAAGTAGATGCAGAGCCCGTAAAAGAGCAACAGGTTGTAATCCCTGGTGAGTTTGATAAGATTTTCTCCGCGTACAATGAAATACAACGCACCCAGGGGCTTGATCTTTCGGCATTCAAGAAAAAGGCCGTTATGCGCTACACCTACGTTGTGAAAAATTATCCAAATTATGATGGCGAGGTGTACGTTAATATTCTCGTCTATCGCAACATCGTAATCGGTGGCGACGTATGTTCAGCTGACATAAATGGCTTTGTTCACGGATTTGAGAGAAAATAAAAAGGAGCTTTTCATTAGAGCGCAACTCTAAAGGACAGTTTTCAAAAATACGGCATATCTCGAAAGAGGTATGCCGTATTTTGCGTTTGCGGACACAAATGCAGTGCTTGTTAGGAAAATTGATAATGTATAGATGAACATAAAAAGGCTCCCTTGTGTAAAGGGAGCTGGCGCCGAAGGCGACTGAGGGATTCTCTGGATGACGTTGAATTTGCGGTCATTCGGAATCCCTCCACCGCTAACGCGGTCCCCCTCCCTTTAGGCAAGGGAGGCTGGCA
>CANBDB010000182.1 GCA_947367285.1 uncultured Clostridia bacterium
GAATAATCCCACTCAAACCAATCACCCTCCACGTGCCAACCGTTATAGTCGATGTTGTACTTTGGCGTGAAGAAGGTCAGTTCTTTACTGATGCAACCTGCATAACGGTCTCCAATATACATCTCGAACTTGGGGAGCCAAGTCAGAATCTTTTCTTTTATACATCCAATCTCATTGCCGTTGGCATCATAGATGCGAAGGAGATGTCCCCAGGCAAGCTCGCCCTTGACAACAAACAGTGTATTTCCCGCTTCATCGTAAATATCGTAGCTATCAAACCACGAGAAAAATCTTTGTTTAAATAATAGCTTCATTATTTTATCCCCTTATGTTTCCTGTCTCTCCGGCAAAACGATTTCAGCAATATCTCCGATATCGCAATTCAGAGCCAAACAAATACGAACAAGAACCTCTGTGTTAACGTTTTCGTTCTTGCCCATTTTGGTTACGGATGACTGACTTACACCTGAAATCGCCATAAGCTCTTTCTTTTTCATATCACGGTCAATGAGAAGTTTCCAAAGTTTCTTATAACTGATAGCCATTGTGTTTACCTCCGGTATTTCAGCATTTCAAATGATTTTATCTCATTATACCACAAAAACATTTCGTTCACAATGGTTCTGTCGTGATTGTTATAATAAGTTTACAGTTTCATTCTCGTTCGCAAGGTTGATTACGGTCTTGCCTTGTTTTATTGCATATTCTACCGTCTGCCAAGCACCGCCTTTTTCGTGCTCAATGTAGCAGATAATCAAATCAGCGCGGTCAACCATTTCACGGTTACGAATTTGGATGGCTGATTTTGGATGTGCCATTGATGCTGCGTGGGAGATTTCAATGTCGGTGTAATAGCCGTGAAAGTAATTTTCGTTATTAAGATACTCAGCCGTGGGATATGGTAGCACCAACACCAGGGCGCTGTTGTCGTCCCTGTAATTTTTTCGTACACGAAGTACCGAGGAAGATACACATTGATCAAAGTCTCCGTTACGTCCCACCAAAAAGTCCACATACTCATTTTCGTCAATAAGTTTCCGTATCTGTTCTTCCAGAAGGTTCTCTACTTTTATGATGTTGTCCACGTATCGGTGACCCAAAAACGCCACAGAATAAATCCTCATACCTTGCTCCTTATTAAAACGCCCACCGAACCGTTTGCGTCCGGTGGGCTATTCCAATGACTCAGCTATCTCATCATGCGTGTGTATAGCGGTCATTCAGAATCGTTTATAGGCTCAGTTCCTACATTTTCTCCATTATATCATATATAAACCAATATTGCAACGCCTTTACAGCCTGTCAACCAATAATTTTGCCACCTGTATGGGGTACAATATTATAAAAGGCGGTGAGATTATGGACGAAAAGGATTTTGCTTTGCGATTAGCGCAACTGCGTGAAAAGAAAAACGTATCTGCACGGGAAATGAGTTTGGCTATTGGTCAGAATCCCGGCTACATCAATAACATTGAGTCGGGAAAGTCGTTGCCTTCCTTGGTGGGTATTTTCTATATCTGCGATTACTTAGGCATTTCGGTAAGTGAGTTCTTTGATCTCAATACCAAAAATCCTACTAAGCTCAACGGCATCATTAGCGATCTTAAAAAGCTGGATGACCAACAACTTGAGAGCATCGCCAATCTCGTTAAGGGGTTAACCAAGAAGTAAACCATATACGCAAAAGCACTAAACAAATTAAGGACGGTGACCAAAATTGGTTACCGTCCTTTTGACATATTCGTTTCAATAGATTTTCGTTATGAAAAAATCTTCGTCGGGAACAAAAGCACCTTCCAATCCGTGGAACCCATAAAGCTTTTTGCCGTTGGCTGTGCTTGTTATATCGTTCGTTATATCAACATTCCACCAAGTCCCGTCATAGTACACGCGGTTCCAAGTGTGCCGATCTGAGCAGTCTTTATAGGATATTCCGTCAACAGCATAGCAAGGGATATTTTGACTCCGGCAAAATGCGGCGAACAAGTGCGCGAAATCAAAACAAAGACCTTGTTTGGTTCGCAGCGTTTTTTGTACATCGAAATACTGAATGAAAGGATAGTAGTCATAGTCGTATTCAAAGTTTGATACGATCCAACCATAGAATGCCTGAACCTTTTCGGCATCGGTGTCGCAGTCTGCACAAATCTCGTCAGCAAGCTCTTCCGTTTGCGTATCCCACAGGGTTGCACCGCCGTTGCTAAGATAAAGAGCCTCCGGTTTGCATACGAAATTGTATGCGGAGATCAACGCGACCAAAATGAGTGCTGTTACTGCCAATACACAAATTTTCGTCACGAAACTGTCCTTGCGGGAACTTTTTACAAAGGCACCGAAATACAGCACCTCAAACATAAGAGAGATAACTGTTGGAAAGGCAATTACTCTACGGCAATTCAACGTATAGGCAATGTTCATCAGAAGGATCAATCCAACGCTGACGAAAATAACTGCTATCATACTTTTGGATCGTACATCAATCAGTAAGAATAATGCTGGCAATGCCGAGAGCAAATAGAACGTCAATAGCATGGGTGAAAGAACAAGAAAGTCCTTCAGATACAAGCCAAGCAGTAGATTATATACTTCTGCGACAGAAAAGAAAATAAGTCTGGTTTTCGACTGCAATGTGATTGCAAACAATTTGGATACCTTCACGATAAATCCTCAATTCATTTGTAAATTCACATTGCAACAGTTCGTTTCCCAAATCAAAAACATAATATCTTAATGATTTTTGCCCTTGCTTTTGCCCTTATAATCCGTTCGGGCGAGGGCAAAACGGTGTAACACCGTATAGTGGGATGAAATGAGTTGTTTGCGAAAAACCCTTTATTTAAGGCGGTTTTAGAGCATTTTGCTACGTGTTATGAATAAGCAATAACATCTCAAAAAATCTTGCTATTCAAATTGGAATTTAGTGTGGTAAATGTGTCGCCCCGATGGGGCGACAGCGCCCTATGGGCGCAATACCTTCCCCCGAG
>CANBDB010000183.1 GCA_947367285.1 uncultured Clostridia bacterium
GCGCGCATTGCGCGTCCGTATTGAAATTAATGTTATTTTCATATCAAACGGGCGGATATGGAATCCGCCCCTACGGCGAACAATGTTATACTCATACACACCGTAGGGGTCGACGTCCTCGACGACCCGTCACAAAACAAAAGTTACATTCATTTCGAACCGGGAGGGGAGATCCCTCCCCTACAAAAAAACAATATTATATACTGTAGGGGAGGCGTTGCGCCTCCCGATAAAAAACAAACTATCTCCCCTATAAACCCCAATTTGCTACACTATCTATAGCCACAAGCAGAGCAAATGGCTATTCTTTACAGTAGCAAATTATAGATTTTCTTTGCGCCTGTTAAAATGCAAAAAAATCGTCTCGTTCCGCACCGTTTGTCATTCTGGAGGGAGTGGAGCTACCGATAGAATCTCGGTGCGGAACAATTTGCGCGAAATCTAATTGCGAAGCGCGGCAAAAAGCTTTTCGGGGGTGCAGGGGGCGGCTTTTCAAAAAAGCCCCCTGCTATCCCAAAACAAACTAACTTCCCCACTTGCAACACAAAAAGCACCCGATTTTTCGGGTGCTTTATCAAAATTAGATTTTATATGCCTTATCAACAGGAACAGCCATAACAATTCCGTTTGCATCGCTAAGTGCGCCGTGGATGCGGTTGATATCATCCATAATGTTCGCCGCCACCGTTGCAGGAGCGAAGATGGTGAGAATTTCGCGTTCCTGGTGTACAGTTTGGGGAGCAAGCTGCTCCATTACGCCACCGTCAACAAGACGTGCACGGAGAACGGTTCCGCCCATAGCTCCGGCTCTTTTTGCAGTTTCCATTACCGCATCGGTATATCCCTGATTTACGGATACCAAAATGAGCTGATTCTTTTGTGCGCTCTTCACTTTTCTTCTACCTCCCCTTTCACTAGGTTTGCTAGCGCGATTAACAATTTCCGCGCTGATTCTGCTTATTGCCGATAATCTTACGCAAAGCATAAGCCCGCCGTATTCAAAATTACCGCCAAGGCCTCTTGAAATTGCCTGTGCAAACGATGCCACCACTCTTTCGGGAGCCAAGCTAATTACAATATCCTTGTCATTAGTACCAAGGCCGAAAATGTCCATCATCTCGGATGGTGCAGTTCCCACCGCGTTGCTTTGAAGATGAAATCCGATGCCATTCTCTGCGAGCAGGCTCATAAATTTTCTTGCTTTTCCACGAGTAATGATGGAAAATAGCATTACGATTCGGTTATCCATTTCCGACATTACACCACCTCCTCGTAATAGATCATATTATCCTCAAGAGCGAGGATCTCGCTTCTTGCCGCCGCAAGCTGCTTTTTGCGCTTGATCTCGGACACAAGTCCCATCACCTGAATGGCGATAAGGGGCGTCATTGCAACCATCGCAACGATACCGAATGCGTCCGTCATCACGTTTCCGCCAAGCGACTCACACGCGCCTATAGCAAATGGCAGGATGAAGGTTGTGGACATGGGTCCCGAAGCAACTCCGCCCGAGTCAAATGCGATACCCGTATAGATGGGTGGCACGAAGAATGTAATTATAAGTGAAATCACATATCCAAAAATTAAAATCGGAAGCACAGGAATGCCCGTGAGAACTCTAAGCATTGCAATTCCAACGGAAATGCCAACGCCGATAGAAAGAGCGAGGCCTATGGATTTTTGAGATACTGAACCGTTAGTAATTTCCTCAACCTGACGCTTAAGGGAGTGAACTGCGGGCTCGGCGCTTACAACGAAGTATCCCATAAGCGCACCGATGGGGATGAGCATAAATTTTGCATCGCCCTCGGCAATTCGAGCACCGATAAGGCGTCCTGCGGGCATAAATCCTATATTTGCGCCCGTAAGGAAAAGCACAAGTCCTACGTATGTATATACAAATCCCACTCCCATTTTAATAAGTTGGTGGGTGTTGAATTTCTTAGTGAGCACCTGGAAGACCACAAGCACTGCAAGAATTGGAATAATCGCAACGATAACCTCTTCTGCAAATTTGGGAAGACCCTTTATGAATGATTCAAATGCTTCCTTTGTGGTTTCCGCAATAACTATTGTGGTTTGTGTTGTCTCGCTCTCGGGCTTAAATACGATGCTGAGCAAAAGAACGGACAAAATAGGTCCTATAGAGCAAAGCGCGATAAGGCCGAACGAGTTTTCGCGCGCGTTTTTGGAATTACTCATTGAGGCAATACCTGCACCGAGCGCCATAATAAACGGAACGGTAATGGGGCCCGTGGTTACTCCGCCCGAGTCAAAGGCCGTGGGAATGAAATCGTCGGGAGCGAGAAATGCGAGCGCAATAACTACGGCATAAAATACAAGCAAGAGCGAGTTGAGCTTAAATCCGCGTTTTGAACGTATCATTGAAACAACGAGGAAAAGTCCCACTCCTACCGCAACTGCAATAATAAGAACGAGATTGGGAATTGAGGGCACCTGCTCTGCGAGAACCGTAAGGTCGGGCTCTGCAACCGTGATGATGATACCGAGAACGAAGCCAACGATAAGAGGAATTTTAACGTCCTTTATTTTTGCGAGCGTTGAACCGATTCCCTCTCCTAGTGGCTCCATGGAAATTCCCGAGCCGACGGTAAAAAATCCCATACCCACAATAAGCAAGAGCGTTCCGAAAAGGAACATTACGAGAACTCCGCTCTCCAGTGGCGCAAAGGTGATGCTCAGGAGCAAAACTATGGCGAAAATGGGTAAAACTGATTGTAATGATTCCTTAAGAACCTTCATTAAATTGTTCATAGCTTTCTCCTTTCCTTCGCCCTTGGGCGATTTTAAGCGATTCCCATGCGTGCAAAGGCCAAGAAGAGCACCATGAAGATGTCCCGTCTGCAGCCCCAGATCCAGGAGATCCAGGCCCGTTACGCTTCCGATCCTCAGAAGCAGAACGAGATGCTGCAGAATCTGTATCGGGAAGAGGGCGTTTCCATGG
>CANBDB010000184.1 GCA_947367285.1 uncultured Clostridia bacterium
CGACGAAAGGACGTTCCGCGCTTGCGTGGGAACTCCTCGGCGAATTTAGTTCCCAAGGGGAACTCTCTGGGTGGCGCGCCAAACGGTGTCCTATCTTTTTTTGCTGTCACTCATTCAATCGGGCTGGCACCGTGCGACTTGTCGCACGGGATCCAGTTCGCAAATTCGACGAAAGGACGTTCCGCGCTTGCGTGGGAACTCCTCGGCGAATTTAGTTCCCAAGGGGAACTCTCTGGGTGGCGCACCAAACGGTGTCCTGTCTTTTTTTCTTGTTTATTATTTTACTTCATAAATTACTTTCAGATTATTTTTTAGGATGATATGATATAAGATTAATATGAGTCTACTGCAATATGCGGTAAATGTCAATACCGCATTTTGCGGTTTGCTATAATTTTTTCATAAATAATAGCAAGAGGGGATTGTTCCTATGTATAAAAGAATTCGAGACTTAAGGGAAGATCACGATTTAACTCAAAAACAAATTGCTCAAAAATTGAATTGTTCACAACAAGTTTACAGCAACTACGAGCTTGGACAACGTGATATCCCCACCGATATCCTAATTAAACTATCAAATCTTTACAAGGTCAGCGTAGACTATATTTTAGGAATCACTGACAAGCCAAAACGTTACTAAAGTATTAACTCAATGGAGAATAACTATGACTGATAAGAAGGCAAAGCATCCGCATGGCGGACACAGAAAGCGCCTTAAATATAGATATTTGCAATCAAAGGAAGAATCGTTCAGTGATCACGAGCTTTTGGAGCTTCTACTTTTTTATTCGATACCTAGAGCAAACACGAATGAGATTGCACACTCCCTGATAGAGAGATTTGGCTCGATCAGCAATATGGTTGAGGCGGAAGTTGACGAGTTGAAGCTTGTGCACGGCATTGGCAACAATTCCGCAATATTGCTAAAATTAATGCTCTCATTGGCTAAGAGGTATGCGGACGAGGATCGCATTGCCCCCAAGCAGCTTGATTGCATTAGCAAGGTCGTAGATCTTGCAACTCAACACACCATGGGCGCAGTCAAGGAACTCGTTTTCGGCGTGTTTATGGATGATAATTTCAATATTATTGACACAAATCTTATTGCTTCGGGAACGGTAAATGAGGCGAAGCCGATGCTCCGCACGATTATGGAGCTTTGCGTTCTAAAGCGCGCAACCACAATGATCGTCTTCCACAATCATCCCGAGGGAGTATGCGAACCGTCGCAGGCCGACCTTAATTTCACAAAAATGCTTGAGCGCGAGCTTTCGATAATCGGTGTTTCGCTTATAGAACACGTTATTGTTGACGGCAGGGGCGATTACGTTGCTATTCTCAAGTATATCCGAGATAAAAACATATCCATATTCAGTGCCGCACAGGAAGATGCATATTATAGCAAATAAAAAAGACCACGAAAGTGGTCTTTTTTGTTTAATTTTTCTTTTTTCTAAGATTCAAAATTCTAAGAATTGCGGGGCAGAGAACGATATTCGTGATAAGCTCGAAAAGGAAGTTTCCTCCGGCAAGTCCGAGGAACATATACTCTACCGCTGAGCCAAAGCCTTCGGCAAGTCCCCAAGCTTGAATTGTTTCAAAGAAGAAAAGTTGGCAACCTATAAGGAAGATGCCCGTATTAACTATGGGACATACTATCGCAGAGCATAAAACCGCGAGATAGGTGTTTTTCTCTTTGAGAAGTTCAAAAACGAATCCGGCACAAAGACCGCAAAGTGTGCCCTTTGCCAAAACGGTAATCACCGTTCCGATGGCATTAACGGTCAAAAACGCAGCTGCGTCACCGTTAAGAAGCACTACCATACCGAATACAAATCCAAGCCACGCGCTGATCTTCTTTCCGCAGAGAGCTGCGCCTATTACGATGGGCATGAGCACCAAGCTGCACTGGAAGACACCAAGTCGCACGAAAGCACCCATAAACTGCAAGATAATAACAAGAGCAGTCATTACCGCTGCGAGCACCAAGGTCTCGGTTGACATTCGTTTGTTTTGTGTTTTGATCATAAATCCTCCTTGCTGTCGTCCCGATAGCGAAACTATCAAGTACAACGCATAAATTTATATTTACTCTAAATTAGAGTATTAAACGAATCAAATTATTTATTTTTCTTGTAGATTATATTAAGTCCCTTGAGGACGAGATTTTTGTCAAATATCATTTTGTGCTGACAATGGGGGATGATTGCACTTGCATAACCGCCTGTAACAAGTACGGGAAGCTCCTCGCCAACCTCACGGTTGATGCGGTCGATCATACCGTCGATAAGGGAAGCATTTCCAAATACAACACCGCTCTTCATACAGTCCACCGTGTTTTTGCCCACAACCGTTGAGGGCGCTTCAAGCCCTATCATAGGAAGCTGAGCCGTGCCGTTGGAGAGGGCATTAAGGCCCATCATAACACCGGGGATGATTGAAACACCTGTGAAAGCACCCTGTTTATTAGTTACTATCATCTTGGTAGCAGTGCCCATATCGATGATAAGTGCGGGCGCACTGTAAAGTGAATTTGTGGCTACGCAGGAGCAAATGAGGTCCGCACCGACACTCGACGGTGAGTCGCAAAGTATGCCAATGCCCGTCTTTATCCCGGGGCATACCATCAAGGGCTCAATTCCGTAGACGAGTTTAATTGCATTTTTCATTATTGAATTAAGGGGTGGAACTACGCTTGAAATTATAGCACCGCTTACGTTTTCCTTAGTAACACCGTGTAAATTCAAGATGTTTACTATCTTGCTTGCGTACTCGTCCTCGGTTTTTGTAGGATCGGTCGCCAGGCGCGCAACGAAGCTTGGCTCGTCGGTCTCAAAGCCGCCAAGCGTAATGCTTGTATTTCCGATATCGATTGTTAAAATCACAGCTTAACTCCTTTCGGTAGCATACTGATAGGGATTATAACAC
>CANBDB010000185.1 GCA_947367285.1 uncultured Clostridia bacterium
AGAGGTGACTGCCGTTAGGCAGGCGGAGAGGGGGTGAAGAAAAGTTACATTCCTTTGGTGCGGCGGGAGAAACCCCCCGCCCTACGGAGTTAGATTGTATGATATCGTTTATTAGTAGCCTTTACGTTGCGGATCTAACCTAAGGCTCCCTTGTGTAAAGGGAGCTCCGCTGTAGGCGGTGAGGGATTGTGAAAAAAAGGCTACATTCCTTCAAGACGGACGCGCAAAGCGCGCCCCTACGGAGTTTGCATAAATTTCTTTATGTAGGGGCGGATTCCATATCCGCCCGCTTGGGAGTGAAGTAACTTTTTATCAAAACCTCTCGTTGCTCGGGGAGCTCCCTTACCGCCTACGCGGTTATGATTTTGATCAAAATCGGAAAACGAGGTACGAAATCGCGGCGGTGAGTATGCCTTGGAGAGCCTTGAAGATGAAATATTTTTTGAAGGAGAGTCCCAAGCCGTCGCAAAGTGAAATTATTTGAAAATGGACCGAAAGTCCCGACCAACCTACAATCGCTCCGCAAGCGGCAGCTCGCAGGGAGCGGCTTGGAATACCCACGCACTCCAGGACACCGTTGGTTATTTCAAGCGAACCGAGAACAATTCCTTGTGCACCCTCGGGGATGCCGACAGCGTCCAGGGGAAAACGAAGAGCCGCGATGAGCGAGTAAAAGAAAATCACGCACGAGCAAATGAGGAGCATTGAATATGCGGAATGTGAAATCGCGCCAACGATTATCTTTGAGATCGGTGGGCGATTTGTGTTTTCCGTCCTAAAAAATTCAACTCTTGTCAGCTTTGGCACTGATTTTCTTGTCAAAAATCCAACAATTAGAGCCGAAGTAACTGCTATCGCCCACAAAATCCACCCGTCAGCCACGCTTCCGAGCACCCCAAGACCTACAAATCCTGTCAAAAAAGATAGTGAGGGCAGGGATGAAAGTGCGATTATTCGCTCGCAATCAGTTTTATCTATTTTGCCGCTTTTATATAGTGAGAGTGCGCCGCCGACCGAGGTGGTATATCCGCCGATAAGCCCCAAAAACAGTGGCGCGGTGGAATCTTTTTTTATTCCCAAAATTTTGGCGACAACACCCGAGAGGGGTCTTGTAAAATACTCCACGGAACCGCTTTCCACGGCAATTTCCGATGCCACCATAAGCGGAAAAAGAGAAGGGATCAACAGGTGTCCGCATTTTTTGAGTGCCTCTATGACCGCGTTACTTGCTACGTGGGGATTTTTCAAAAAAAGCGCAAGCAAAAAGAGTGTAAATAGGCAAAAAAAGATACTGTTTATACTCATTTTTCTTTCTCTCGAGGTGCCGAAAGTCATTTTATACCACTCGCTTTCATAAATTATACTGAATTATATAAAAGGGAGCGAGGAAATATGAAAAAGAGAAACAAAATTGGCGAGCGTATCAGACACACGCTTGAGCTTGACGAGGTAATTGACCCGCGGGACAGGATTGAGCTTCGCGGACTCCGTGAGCTGACGGTGAACGGCTGCGCGAGGATACTTTTTTACAGCGAAAGTGAAATAAAATTATCTTTGAAGGAATACGTTCTTACAATTAAGGGTGAGGAGCTTTACTGCGCTTCGTTTTACAACGGTGCCGTGCGTGTGGACGGACAAATTTCGGCACTTAATTTTGAGGGAAGAACGAGGGAAAATAAAGATGGAAAATAGTGGATTTTTCGGTTTTTTGCTTGGATATTGCACACTTAGTATGCCTCGGGAATTTTGCGAGGTATTTTTAAATTTGTGCCACCGCTACGGGTTTTCTTATTATGATATCAAGATTGATGATGAGAATAAAAAAGTGTTTGTAAACGTGCCACTGCACGAGCGAAAAAATATACTCACCGCCTGCCGTGTGCGAAAAATCAAGGTTAAAATTGAGGGGAATTATGGAGCTCCCGTTTGGTTGGGAAGCTTAAAAAACAGGTGGGGAATAGCAATAGGTGTGATACTGTCCGTCTCCCTTTTTGTCTTGGCGCAAAACGTCATTTGGAGAGTTGACGTTATCGGCAACGAGCGACTTGACACTGCGCGCGTAATTTCTTCCCTCGCGGAGAACGGTCTTTCGGTGGGAGCTTGGATTCCGTCGATAAATGCGGACTCCGTTGAGCAAAGAGTGATGATACGAAATGACGATATTTCGTGGATGAGTGTGAACATAATCGGAACTGTCGCGCGGGTGGAAATACGCGAGAGCATTGACACCGAGTATAGCGAGAAAAATACGCGCCCTGCAAATCTTGTCTCAAACTTTGACGCGCAAATTGTGGGAACGGAGATTTATACTGGATTTAGGTGCGTTAAGGATGGCGATTTCGTGCGCCGAGGGGAGATTTTGGCAAGCGGAATTTATGAGAGCAGCAAAGCCCCCATTCGATACACACGCGCCTCGGGTGTAGTTTGGGGCAAGGTTTCACACACAGTGATGGTCGAAATTCCCCTCGTTCAGGCACGAAAAGTGCCAACGGGCGAGAAAATTGTGAAAAAAACATTGAATTTTTTCGGAAAATCAATAAAACTTTTTCTAAACTATAGAAATTTGCCTATTAGTTGTGATATAATAAACTATATATATATATTTAATCCGTTCTCACTGGGCGAGTTACCCATCTCGATTTCGGTGGATGAATACTATCCATACGAAATGCGGGATATCGAAATAAGCGAGGACGAGGCAATTGAGTTGGCATACGGGCTTCTCGCGACAAAAATTGTCGAGGAGTTGCCAGACGCGCAAGTGTTGAAAAAATCAATTCAAGGCGAAATGGTTGACGGCAAATACGTCCTCACCTGCCACCTCACCGCCATTTGCAATATCGCAAGGCAGGTGGAGTTTGAGGTGTTGAAATAGGCAATCTACACTAAATATGAGGTAAAAATGAGTCAAGTAATTATT
>CANBDB010000186.1 GCA_947367285.1 uncultured Clostridia bacterium
TCACCACATGCCTTATCCAAGTGGTTTTTTTGATTTTTTGAAGATATTCAAGAAATTCTTCTGCTTTCTTCATCTCCATCTTGGTGTGCTTGAGGTAATCGTCCTCATTGGTATATTTAAAATCAAGAAGCACAAGGTCGCAAAACTTGAGCAATTCCTTTACGGTTTCGTTAAGAATACAACCACTTGTATCAAGAGCCGTGTGTATTCCATTGAGCTTTAGTTCTCGGAACAATTCAAGCAAAAACTCGGCTTGCATAAGCGGTTCTCCGCCGGAGACGGTTACGCCGCCCTCGCTTCCGTAATATGTCTTATAGCGAAGAATCTTTTTTATGAGAGCATCTATGCTCATTTCCTCTCCCGCGCTGAAATCCCAAGTGTCGGGATTGTGACAGCAGGCACAACGAAGGGGGCAACCCTGCATAAAAATAACCGATCGAACTCCGGGGCCGTCCACCGTTCCAAGTGATTGGAACGAGTGGATTCTACCCGTATTTTTATTACATTGATTCATGGAATGTTCTTGAGATAACCTCTCTCTGCTGTTCCTTGGAGAGACGGCAGAAGTTTACTGCGTATCCTGAAACGCGGATTGTGAGGTTGGGATATTTTTCGGGATTTTCGTAAGCATCCATAAGAGTTTCTCTATTGAGAACGTTTACGTTGAGGTGGTGAGCATTCTGGCGGAAGTAACCGTCGAGAATGTCGGTGAGGTTCTTAATTCTTTGTTCCTCTGTTTTACCAAGTGCCTCGGGAACGATGGAGAAGGTGTTGGAGATACCGTCCATAGCATCGTTATAAGGCATTTTGGATACGGAGTTAAGGGATGCAAGCGCACCGTTATGCTCTCTATTGTGCATGGGGTTAGCACCGGGAGCGAATGCCTCGCCTGCACCTCTTCCGTCGGGAGTAGCACCCGTCTTCTTACCGTAAACCACGTTTGATGTGATAGTGAGGACGGAAAGAGTGTGGATCGCATTTCTATAGGTGGGTGTCATGCGAAGCTCTCTCATCATTCTACGGATAATCTTTTGACCAATTTCGTCAACTCTATCGTCGTCGTTACCGTATTTGGGGAAGTCACCATCCACGTCAAAGTCAACAATAAGGCCTTCCTCGTTCTTGATGGGCTTAACCTTTGCGTACTTGATTGCGGAGAGGGAGTCAACAATTACGGAAAATCCTGCGATACCAAATGCCATAAGGCGCTCAACCTCTGTATCATGAAGAGCGAGCTGGAGCTTTTCGTAGGAGTATTTATCGTGGCTATAGTGGATGATGTTCATTGTCTTTACATATGCTTCGCAAAGCCAAGCAAGATAGATCTTGAAGCGATCGTATACCTTTTCGTAGTCAAGGTAGTAACCATCCATAACTTCCATTTGAGGGCCAACGCGAGTGCCGAACATATTATCAACACCACCGTTGATTGCAAGGAGAAGGAGCTTTGCAAGGTTAGTTCTTGCACCGAAGAACTGCATTTGCTTGCCCACCTTCATAGCGGAAACACAGCACGCGATAGCGTAGTCATCTCCGAAGATGGGACGCATAAGGTCATCATTCTCGTATTGAATGGAGTCGGTGTCGATGGAAACCTTTGCGCAGAACTTTTTGAAGGGTGTGGGAAGGGACTCACTCCAAAGAACTGTGAGGTTGGGTTCGGGAGCAGGGCCAAGGTTATAGAGAGTATTGAGAATTCTATAAGAGGTCTTAGTTACGAGGGTTTTGTGTGTCTCGCCCATACCGCCAACACATTCGGTGATCCACATGGGGTCTCCACCGAAGAGCTCGTTGTATTCGGGAGTTCTGAGGTGACGAGCCATTCTGAGCTTAATTACAAGATCGTCGATAAGCTCCTGTGCTTCTTCCTCGGTGAGTGTGCCTGCAGCGATATCTCTTTCGATATAGATATCGAAGAACGTGTTGCATCTACCAAAGCTCATTGCGGCACCGTTTTGCTCCTTGTTTGCGCCAAGGTAGCCAAAGTATGTCCACTGAATTGCCTCGCGTGCATTGGATGCGGGCTTGGAAATGTCGAATCCGTAGGATGCCGCCATCTTTTTGAGATCCTCAAGAGCCTTGATCTGATCGTGGAGCTCCTCGAGAGTTCTCATATTATCAACGTCCATGAGCTTTTTGCCGTAGTACTTTTTGTCGGCTTTTTTGAACTCAATGAGCACGTCAACACCGTAAAGAGCGATGCGGCGGTAGTCACCGATAATTCTTCCGCGTCCGTAAGCATCAGGAAGACCTGTAAGGAGCGCACAGTGACGAAGCGCCTTGATCTCGTCAGTGTAAATGCTGAAAACACCGTCGTTATGTGTTTTTGTATATCTGAACTCTTCTTCGATTGCATCGGAAACCTCGTAACCGTATGCCTTGCACGCACTTCTCACCATTCTCATACCGCCAAAGGGGTTTACTGCACGGCGAAGGGGTGCGTCAGTTTGGAGACCAACGATCACGTCGGTATCCTTGTCAAGATATCCGGGAGCGTGGCTTGTAAGTGTTGTTGTTTTGGTTACGTCTATATCGAGCACACCGCCGTTGTCTCTCTCCTGTTTGAGAAGGGCGTTGAGCTTTTCCATTGACTTTTGGGTTCTTTCGGTAGGACCGCAAAGGAATGTGGGATCATCAAGGAAGGGGGTGTAGTTTTTCTTAATAAAGTTGCGAACATTAATTTCGGTTTTCCAAGTCTCGCCTACAAAACCGGACCATTGTTTGAAATCCATATTTTTACCTCCATGTTGTCTATATATTACAATGATTAAACTAAATAAGACTTTGCAATATCAAAGTAGATCTGTCTCTTATACACATCTGACGCTGCCGACGACTTAATAGGTGTAGATCTCGGTGGTCGCCGTATCATTAAAA
>CANBDB010000187.1 GCA_947367285.1 uncultured Clostridia bacterium
CCCTATTACCTCCGAAGAGAGCAACGTAATCCCCTTTTTCTTCGCAATTACCTCCAAATTGATAAAATAAAAAGTGCGCCAACCGAAGTTGCCGCCCCATAAGGAAGTATTTGTATGTAGGAGGTATTGTGACCGATTTGGGTCACAATACCTCTTGCTGTGTTATACGGCTTCTTTTGTGCCCTTGGTTCTGCCGTGAAGCACGATGCAATCGTCCTCTTTCGCGGTGGGCAGGTTAATGATGCCGACAGCATTGTAGTAAATCTCGATTTTTTGTTTTCTGTGTCCGTCGCTCTTATCGGGAGCGTGGACGAGTATCTTATCAACCAAATCGTTAAGCATTTCTGCGGTAAGTTCCTCGGGATCGGTGTACTTGCGAACGTTGGCAAGAAATTGTTTGAGATCCTTCAGTTCTTCCTCACCGTTCTCGATCATATCCTCAAGCTCGGCAATTCTGCGTTTGACTTCCGCTTGTTCCTTCTCATATTCCGAGGAAAGGAGATCAAACTTCGCATCGGTAATTCTTCCCGTTGCCATATCCTCATAGGTTCGCTTGAATATGAGGTCAAGGGTTTGGTCGCGTTGCTTTAGGCTTACGATTTCTTTCTTCGCATTTGCAATGGAACGTTCGCGCACTCTGTCCGCTTTCTCAATTTCCTCACGCACAAAGCTTTCTTCAAACTGCTGCACATACGAGAGCATACTCTTGATATGCCTGAACACCAAGCTCATCAGCGTTTGCTGACGGATATAATGCACCGTGCACGAACTTGTATCCTTTCGGTATTGAGAGCAATTAAAGAAGTCTTGGCTATCGTCGAAGTACTTGGTCGTGCAGTAATAGAGCTTAGAGCCGCAATCTGCGCAAAAGACCTTGCCGGAGAAGATGCTGACCTTGCCCGTTGCCGTCGGTCTGCGCTTGTTTTCGCGTATCTTCTGTACAATCTCGTAGGAATTTTCATCAATGATGGCAGGGTGGGTGTTTAAGAACACCATCTGCTTTTCCACGGGATTGTTTACGCGCTTACTGCTCTTGGGACTTTTGTTGGTCGTTCGGAAGTTGACCGTATGACCGAGATATTCAAGTCGCTCCAAGATACGCCCGATTGTCGCGTGATCCCACTTATAGGGATTACCCTTGTAGGGTTTACCTGCCTTTTCGGCTACATAAGCGGCGGGTGTTAAGATGTTTTCTTCTTTCAACGTTTTAGCAATCTGTGCGGGACCATATCCGCCGATGCAAAGCTTGAAGATTTTCCTAACTACCTCTGCGGCAACCTCGTCGATTTCCCAAACGTCCTTGTTTTCAGCACTCTTAGCATATCCGTAAGGCGGCTTGGAGCAAAGGGGCTTTCCGCTTTCGCCCTTCATTTTGAGGGTTACGCGAATCTTCTTCGCCGTATCTCTTGCGAAAAGCTCGTTGAAGAAGTTGCGGATGGGTGTCATATCGAAGTCGGTCTGTACCGCGGAATCAACTCCGTCGTTGATGGCTATGAAGCGAACGTCATTGTCGGGAAACAGCATATCGGTGTATAATCCAACTTGGAGAAAGTTTCTGCCAAGTCGAGACATATCCTTGACGATAACCGTGCCGATCTCTCCGTTCTCAATCATTTGCTCCATCCTACGGAAATCGGGGCGGTCAAAGTTTGTGCCCGAGTATCCGTCATCTACAAAGAATTGCAGATTTTTGAAGCGGTTTTTACGTGCGAAGTCGTTGAGTAATGCTTTTTGGTTGACTATACTGTTGCTCTCACCCTCACGTCCATCGTCTTGCGATAGGCGGCAGTAGAGAGCCGTAATTCTGTTTTCATTCAGTTGTCTGTTCAAATAGGCTCCTTTCCGACAACCGATACAGTATTATCGCTTGTCTTTATTATATCATATTTTCGAAAAGATTTCAACACTATACAACGATCAAGTCTGCATTTCATTGTGAACTTTTTTCCTCTCTCATTCTTCGCATAATTTTCTGAAACAGATTTTCGGGAGCATCGGGATTGAAATGTCCAACCACCTCGTAGGTTGTATGACCTTCCTCTGCTGTGAAATCGAACGTGGAAGCAGGGGTGTCGACATCTATCCTAAACAGCTTTCTGCCCGTATCAACAACAGGTGGCATAGGTGGCATCGGATTTTCTTCCCAATGCTTTTCATACTCGGCTAATCTTTCGTCGATATACTTTTCTAATTCTTTACTCATCCAATGTCCTCCTTATTGTTGATCTCGTTCATCTTGGCTCTTGCCATTGCCTTGCGTTCTTCGGTGTAGGGATCGGTGATGCGGTAAGCACACCTTTTCTTGTCAATCTCAAAGGAAAGGCATCCAAGCTCGTCATCGTCGGTCAACCGGCAGAGGTCGGGAAACTTCTCGGCAAAGGCAAGCAGCCGCTTCTTCAAAGCTGTGTTGTGTGTTCGTATCACTACGGGCGCGGATGTTTCGTCAAAATAGATTTCGGTTGTTTTTTCATTCTTTTTCTTATTTGTAATCATAAAGTCCTCCTAATTTGGGTTGCTTTTTGAAGTAAGGCGTTTTTCGCTCAAAAAGGCTCGGTCAAGAGCGTGGAAAAATACGGATTTTCCAATAGGAAACGCCTTGGTGGTGTGAGATACGATTTGAGGTGTCAGAAACGGAAATATGCCGTTTTTCTTCGGTCAAGACCGTAAAATCGCTTTCGCGGGCGGTAGCATATTTGTACGGTCAAGATCGATGTTTTTTATCTTGAACCCCAACCGTGATTTCGGGTTTGTTGCTTTGCCTTTTCGGGCGGCTTCGGGAACTCGATCTGCTCAACAGTTCTTGCGACAGCGGTGCTACGCTCGTAAATGTCCTTGCACATTTTCTGCTCCTTCCGCAGCGGCTTGATCTTATCGG
>CANBDB010000188.1 GCA_947367285.1 uncultured Clostridia bacterium
ATTGCGAAGCGCGACATAAAGTTTTTGCGCCACTTTTTTCAAAAAGTGGCAATCCGCACCAATCTTTCTCCCCTCTAAATCAAAATTTGAATTCCCAACATTAATAATTACCCCAATTTATTGACAACAATATAAAAATATGATATAATTTTATGTTAGTTAATTAATCTATTATATAGAGAGGTATCACAATGAAACAAAGAAAGCTTGATACTATTTGCGTGCAGGGCGCATACAATCCCGAGAGTGGTGAGGCGAGAGTTTGCCCCGTTGTTAAAAGCACGACGTTTTACTACGAAAAGGCGCAGCCTATGGCGGACCTTTTTGACCTTAAGAGCGAGGGATTTTTCTATTCAAGAATAGGCAACCCCACACTTGATGCATTTGAATCCAAGCTCGCGCTTCTTGAGGGTGGCACGGGAGCTCTTGCTTGCGCTTCGGGTATGAGCGCAACTCTACTTGCGGTGCTCAACGTGTGCTGTGCAGGTGACAATATCGTTTCATCTTCCGCAGTTTACGGCGGAACATACAACCTTTTCTCCGTAACACTTAAAAAGTACGGCATTGAAACTCACTTTTTTGATCCCGACGATACTGCCGAAAATATTGAAAAGCTCGTTGACGAGCATACAAAGGTGATTTTTGCGGAAACGGTTGCAAATCCCACAATCGTGGTGCTTGATTTTGACAAGATAGCAGGTGTTGCTAAGAAGCACGGAGTGCTCTTTATGGTGGATAACACGCTCGTTACACCCGTACTTTGCAAGCCCCTTGATTTTGGCGCTAACGTAGTTCTTTACTCAAGCTCCAAGTATCTTGACGGACACGCAGTAGCACTTGGCGGTGCGGTAGTTGACGGTGGCAACTTTGACTTTGCCGCAAGCAACAGATATCCCGAGTTCAACACTCCCGACGAAAGCTATCACGGACTCGTTTATTCCACACTCGGTGGTAAGGCATTTGGAACAAAGTGCCGCGTTCAAATGATGCGCGACCTCGGTGCTATTATGAGCCCTGAAAACGCATTCCTCACCAATCTCGGTATGGAAACTCTTGCGCTCCGTATGGAAAGACATTCATACAATGCTGCGCGTGTGGCTGAATACCTCGCTAACCACGAAAAGGTTGAGTGGGTAAAATACGGCTCTCTTGAGAGTGACAAATATCATTCACTCGCAAAAAAATATATGCCAAACGGACAGGGCGGTATGCTCAGCTTTGGTGTTCGCGGTGGAGCTGAGGCTGCTACCGTGGTTATGGAAGGGCTCAAGATGATTGCAATAGTTACACACGTTGCCGACGTGCGCTCTTGCGTGCTTCATCCCGCCTCTACAACTCACCGTCAGCTCTCCCGGGCTGACCTTGAGGCTATCGGAATTGCGGATAATCTTATTCGACTTTCCGTTGGTATTGAAAACATTGACGACATTATTGCCGACCTTGAGGGTGCGCTCTCTCAAATTTAATTTTTAAGGAAGAAATAAAATGCCAATTATCATTCCACAGGAAATGCCTGCGTATTCAACCCTGAAAAGTGAAAATATTTTCGTGATGAACGAGCAACGTGCGCAGCGTCAGGATATCCGTCCGATTGAGATTGCAATTCTCAATCTCATGCCCACAAAGGTGGAAACCGAGACGCAGCTTATCCGCATGCTTTCCAACTCACCGCTTCAGATAAAAGTGACGCTTCTTGCAACAAGCTCATACGTTGGAACTCACGCTCCTGAAAATCATCTTGAGAGATTTTATAAGACCTTTGATGAAATCAAGGATAAGCGCTTTGACGGTATGATAATTACGGGAGCACCCGTTGAAACCATTCCGTTTGAAGAGGTTAAATATTGGGACGAGCTTACCGATATTATGGATTTTGCTCGCACAAACGTGCAAAGCACCATCTTTATTTGCTGGGGCGCTCAGGCGGCTTTGCATTACTATTACGGACTCGAGAAAACCGAGCTTTCCAAAAAGGTGTTCGGAATTTTCCCGCACGAAAAGGTAATGCGATATGACCCGCTTCTCAAGGGAACCGATAAATATATCAACATTCCTCATTCGCGCCACACCGAGATAAGCGAGATTCAAATTGAGGGAATTGACGACCTTGTTACCCTCGCGAGAAGCGACGAGGTCGGCGCCTCCATTCTTCGCTCGCGCGACGGACGTCAGATCTACTTTATGGGACATCTTGAGTATAGCAAGGAAACCCTCAAAACCGAGTATTTCCGTGACGTAGAGAAGGGACTTCCCATCGAACCGCCAAAGAATTATTTTGTGGATGAGTCAATGACCGAGATAAATCCCAACTGGTATTCCACCACCTCACTCATATACTCCAACTGGCTCAACTACTACGTTTACCAGGTAACACCGTATAATATTTCACTTATATAACAAATAAAGCCGAGAGCAAAATGCTCTCGGCTTTATTCAGTTAATTATTCTTTAACCTTTGTAAATGTTGTGCCGTTGATGATGATAATCTTTTCACCGTCAAGCTCACCCTCGGAGTAGGAATATGTTGTTGTATCGTCGCCGAATGTGAATTTGATTACGAGCTTATCAGCATTTTCTTCGCTTTCAACGATTTCATAAGTACCTGTTTCTGTTTCGCTCTTTTCGAAACCAGCGATACCTGTTGTTGTTGTCATTGTAACGTCATTGCCCTTGAATTCGTATGTAACTTTACCCTTAAGAATACCCCAGTCAACTTCGGATGTATACTTACCGTTAAGTGTCTTAGCGCAAGAAACGAGTGCGAGTGCGAGCATAGCTACCACCATAACTACTGCTACAAGTTTGATTGTTCTTTTCATAATTTTTCTCCTTAATATTTAGTTGTAAGAATTATCTTACTGATAAAATT
>CANBDB010000189.1 GCA_947367285.1 uncultured Clostridia bacterium
AGAAAATTTATGTTACAATGTAGTATATTATTTTGTATAATTGGAGGTAGGTATGAGTTCCTTTCCAAGTTTGAATGAGTTTTCCGAGCAAGTTCAACAGTTCGCCATTTACAAGCGAACCATTCAGGGATGCTCCGAGAAAACCGTAAATGAATATATGCTCGATCTTCGCACGTTCTTTCGCTATCTTTTAGCCAAGGACAAAAATATCGACATTGAGAGCGAGGATTTCTACAGTATTGATGTTCGAGAGGTTGATGCAAAATATCTTTCAAATATCAAAACTGAGCAAATTTATGAATTCCTTTTCTATACGAGCGATACGAGAAAAAATATGTGGAGTGCCAAGGCTCGCAAGCTCTCCGCTATCAAGGGTATTTACAAGTATTTTACAGTTAAGCAAAGATATTTTGAAGAAAATCCCGCGATCAACATTGAATCTCCGAAGCCGAAAAAGACATTACCTAAATTTTTGAATCTCAACGAATCGCTTTTACTCCTACAGGCAGTACAAAATGACGAGGAGTCCAACACTAAGGAGCGCGACTACTGTATCCTCACACTGTTCCTCAACTGCGGTATGCGTCTCTCCGAGCTTGTAGGGATAAATCTTAACGACATTGACCGCGAGCTTCGTTCCCTTCGTGTTATCGGTAAGGGTAGTAAGGAGCGCGTTATCTATCTAAACGAGGCATGTCGTGAGGTGCTTCGTGATTACCTTGAAATTCGTCTTAGTCCAAAGTACGAAAACGTTCAAACAAAGGCGCTATTCCTTAGCCGCCTCAACAAGCGCATAAGCAACAAGACGGTTCAATGGATGGTATACAAGTACCTTGATCTTGCAGGACTTGAGGCTAAGCACTTCTCCGTTCACAAGCTTCGCCACACTGCCGCAACCCTTATGTACCAAAGCGGAAATGTTGACGTGCGCGTGCTCAAGGACATTCTCGGTCACGAACAGCTCAACACCACACAAATATACACCCACGTTTCAAATGAAAATATGCGCAATGCAATGGAGCAAAATCCACTTGCAAAAATCAAAAGAGACGATTAAAAAAGGACTGCTTACGCAGTCCTTTTAATTTTATTTTTTCCATCTATAAACTCTTGTTTCGTAAGGCTTGAGGGTTGTACCGTCGAGCTTATCGTAGTTTGCGAGCAAGAGCTCAGCGCTTGAGAGGTCAAAGCCTGCAGGAACGTTCCACTTCTTTGTCTTTTCAGTAAAGGAGCAAACTACAAGGAGCTTTTCGTACTCATCTTCACGAGAATATGTATAGAAAGAGGAAGACATCTTTCCGTGTTCCTGATAATTACCGTGTCTTACGCTTGAAAGCTCTTTACGAAGCTTAATTGCATGGCGGTAGAAATTAAGTACGGAGTTTTCGTCCTTTTCCTGATCGGCAACGTTGATATCCTTATAATTCTCGTTAATATAGAACCAAGGAGTACCCGTTGTAAAGCCTGCATTCTCCTCTGCACTCCACTGAACGGGAGTTCTTGCGGAGTCACGAGAACCGTCCCAAAGTCTCTTAAGACGCTTTTCGGGTGACTGCTTTGTAGCAACGTTGAAGTACTGCCAACGGGTCTGAACGTCCTCGTACATCTCGGGATCGGAGGGATACCAGTTTGTCATACCGATTTCCTGTCCCTGATAGATGAACGGAGTTCCCTTTTGGAAGAGATATGATACTGCAAGCATCATTGCGCTTTCCTTTTGGAACTTTTCGCTACCGTAACGGGATACCATTCTAGGATGGTCGTGGTTTTCGATATAGAGCATATTCCAACCCTTGCCATCAAGCTTATTTTGCCAATTGGAATAGGTCTTTTTGAGCTTGCGAAGGTTGAAGGGCATATGATAATAGTCCGTCATAAAGCAGTCAGCTTCCTGCGTTGAGAACTGAATCATCATATCAAGAACGGGATTATTGCTCTCGTCGATATACTCAAGAGCTTTCTTGGGAGTAACCATGGGTGCCTCAGCAAGAATCATACAATCGTATTTTGAGAATACATCGCGCTTGAATTCTTCAAGATACTCGTGAAGATGGGGACCATGGTTGAACATAAAGATACCCTTGGAAGCAGGCATAAGCTTATCATCGGGAAGTCCTTCGGGCTTTGAAATGAACGTGATTACGTCCTCACGGAAGCCGTCAACTCCCATATCGAGCCAAAAACGAAGAATATTTTTAACCTCTTCACGAACAAGTGGGTTATCCATATTAAGATCCGCCTGCTGAATTGCAAAAAGGTGCATATAATACTCCTGACGCACCTCGTCCCACGCCCAAGCCTTTCCCTCAAAGAGAGAGTCCCAGTTATTGGGAAGCTTGCCACCGGGCTTTGCAGGTCTCCAAATGTAGTAGTCGGTATAGGGATCAATTCTCTGACGGCTCTTTTGGAACCACTCGTGCTGATCACTAGTGTGGTTTACAACAAGGTCCATAATAACCTTCATTCCACGCTCGTGCGCACCGTCAAGTACCTTTTTGAAGGCGTCCATACCGCCGAATTCCTCGGCAATATTCATATAATCGGAAATATCGTATCCGCAGTCTACTCCGGGAGAGGGATAGAGGGGTGAGAACCAAATACCGTCACAACCAAGTGATTTTATGTAGTCCAATTTTTCGTAAACTCCGTAAAGGTCACCCATACCGTCGCCGTTGCCGTCCTTAAAGGAACGAGGCCATATTTGGTAGAAGACCATATCTTTATACCATCTTTGCTTTTCCATAGTTATCTCCTTATTACAACAAAAAGTTTTATAATTCAATTATAAAATTTTTTAGTGGAATGTCAATACAAGAAATAGTAATTTATAAGCAAAGGAGCGCCGA
>CANBDB010000190.1 GCA_947367285.1 uncultured Clostridia bacterium
TCGATATGTGCTAAAGCACTCGATATGTGTGCTCCGCAAACAAGGATTTATATCGTATCGCCTGGCGTAGCCATATATCGATTTTGCCAACAGCAAAAATATCGAGTTGCGAAGCAACATATCGACAAAATCGCCACCCATCCGAGCGATTTTTGTTCGCAGCGATATAAATCCTTGCAGGATTTGCGATATACCGCAAAGCGGTGCGATATATCTTCGATGCGATATGCCTGTGGGGCGTGTGGGGATTTATATCATATCGCAAGGCGAAGCCTTATATCGCATTTGCTTTTCGGCAAATATATCGCGTTTTGCTATGCAAAACATATCGCCAAATCTAAGTAATTAGAATTAAAGACACAGAACGACCCATGCCGCAAAGCCGCGCGCGAAATGTATGAAAATATGCTATACTGGAAGTGCGGAGAAGGTCGAGGGACGGTTTGCCACTGAGAGTGCGTCTGTAGAACGGGACTATGGCTACTTTCGAGTACACGGAATTGCGCCACGAGCGCGGGCATTAAACTTCACTTTTTTCAAGTAGCCAACTCCGCATATTTATCTTTTTTTGCGGAGGTGTATATGGAAGCGTTATTGTATTGTGGCTGTGGGTTAGATATTCATAAGGAAGTTATCGAAGCCTGTATTCTTCGAGGGATCGATGACAACCCAGAAATCATCCGCCACACATTTGGCACAACCAAACCCGAACTTCAACTACTGATAGAATGGCTCGAAGAAAACGATTGCTACACAGTAGCTATGGAAAGCACAGGTGTGTATTGGAAACCAATCTATCAAGCGCTTGAAACCGAATCAAAATATATGGAACGCATATGGGTCGTGAATGCTCGGCATATGCGCAATCTTCCGGGGCGCAAAACCGATGTGAAAGATGCTGAGTGGATAGCAACACTACTGCGGCACGGTCTGCTGGAAAAAAGTTTTGTCCCATCTATGCCAATCCGAGACTTGCGGGAGTGTGCCCGGCTACATCGCGTCTTTGTGCAGGAACGGTGCCGCTACGTCAATCGACTGGAAAAATTTCTGCAGGCACATGGTTTCAAATTTTCTTCTGTTATGAAAGATATTCTATGTGTGGCAGGGAGAAAGCTGTTGGATATCCTACAAGAGACGGGACGCATCACGGCAGAAGACGTGGAGAAAAATTGCCGCAGACTTCGCCGACCCTCCGAAGAGATTTCAGCTGCCGTCTGCGGCAACATGAGTTCTGCGGAGTGTCGCCTTCTTAAACAACTGCTCCACAAGCTGGATTCTGCCCAGGAGGATATCGCAAGTATCCTCGAGGATATGCGCCTCTTGTCTCAACCCTTCCAAGAACAAATTGCGATCATCGATTCCATTCCCGGTTTCGATGAAGAATCCGCTATAGAGATTATAGCAGAAATCAGTGCTGCACCGCAAGAACATTTTTCAACGCCGGAGCAGCTTTGTTCTTGGGGTGGTACTGTACCAAGAAATGACGAAAGTGCGGGAAAGATAAAATCCAAAAGAACCAACCACGGAAACAGGTATGTTAAATCCATTTTGTGCCAGGCCGCCTGGGCGGCCGTTAGTGTGCGTAATTCGCCGTTCCGTGCTTGGTATTGGTCGCATAAACACAAGCTTGGTGAGAAAAAGGCTATCATTGCAGTTGCAAGAAAACTCCTGAAATTGATTTATTTACTTCTTAGTACTGAGCAATTCTACAGATCTCCGATTCCTGTGCCGTAACGATGGGGATACATTTTTTTCGTCCTGCTTGACAGGGCAAACCTTTTGCGCCCTTTTTTAGGCGCTCCCTTGGATTTTTCCTCGGTTATTTTCGCATTAACCGTCCCCTGTCTTCTTTTAAGTTTCCGTCAAGACAGAGAACCGTCCCCTGTCTTTCTCGCTGAGGAAATCGTGCTGAAGGAGGTTGTGTACAAATGAGATCGATACTCAATGAACTATGGTACGGAAACGTATCCCCTTTCGAGCAATGCACACGTGGTGACAAACGGCTGAAGGAGCTCTTGAAGCTGGTTGCCCGGAACCGTGAGGAACTGGACGGCACTCCAACGGACAAGCAGAAGGAAACGCTAGAAAAGTTTGTGGACTGCATGAACGAGATGCACAGCATCACCGAGCGTGATGCATTCTCCTACGGCTTTCGACTCGGACTGCAGCTGATGGCTGAATCCTTCCTTCTTCCCTTGGGCGAGGACGAGCAATAATTAATCACAGATCAGGCATCGGAGAAATTCGATGCCTTTCTCTTGACAACCTCGAAAAAAAGTTGTATAATGATCGCGCAGTGTTCGCTATCGCGAACAAATTACGTTCTCCGAAAGTTCGCAATGACGAATAGGTGATATATGGAATTTATAACGGTAAAAGAAGCTGCCGAGAAATGGCAAGTAAGCGTCAGACGCGTCCAAATTTTGTGTAACGCGGATAGAATCAAGGGCGCATATCGTTTCGGCAAATCGTGGATGATCCCCTCCACGGCGGTACTGCCGAATGCAAGAAGAAAGGACGAAGAGCCTCAGCTCCCAATGCCGAGAAAATCTCCTTTTCTTGATATGACCAACCTATATAATAAAGAAGGTGGAGCTGACGAGTGCGCCGAGATGCTGATCAACCAACCAGAAGCCCACGCTCTGTTTGAAGCACAGATCGCTTACAGACGCGGAGAGATCGAGAGGGTATATGAGCAAGCAAGATACTTTTTGAACGCGCATTCGGGATTCTACGCAATCATCGGAGGCGGTATGCTGCTTGCGCAATGTGCGATTTGGCGAGGTGATATTTTTCTTTGGAAAGAAGCGAAAAAGCATATATTTGAAGCACCTTGT
>CANBDB010000191.1 GCA_947367285.1 uncultured Clostridia bacterium
ATAATTTTGTATTTACATATCAATTCGAAAGGGTTTGGCAATAGCCAAACAAGGTAAATTCCTATGCAAAACATTGAAACAAAAAGAATCAGAACATTAGCGCTCCTCGGTCACAGTGGAAGCGGTAAGACCTCTCTTGCTGAGGCTCTTCTTCACGTAGCAGGAGCATCTGACAGATTTGGTAACGTTCCGGACGGCACAACCGTTTGCGACTATGATCCTGAGGAAATTAAGCGTGGCTTTTCTCTCGCATCAAAGGTAGCTCCCTTTATGTGGAAGAACACAAAAATCAACGTGCTTGACACCCCCGGTTTCCTTGATTTCGTAGGTGAAGTAAAGCAGGCACTTCGCGTTGCTGACGCAGCACTCATTCTCGTTGACGGTAAGGCCGGCATCGAGGTTGGTACTGAGCTCGCTTGGGACTATGCTCGCGAAGCAGATCTCCCCACAGCGTTCTTCATTAACAAATTTGACGATAACGAAGCTAGATTCGGAAGAGTTCTTGACGCTCTTCACGAAAAATTCGGTAAAAATATTTGTCCTCTTACCATTCCCATGGTACAGGACGGCAAGGTTCTTGGTGCTATCGACCTTATCAAGCAGGAAGCTCACGTATTTAGTGATAAGGGTCTCCACTCCATACAGCCCGTTCCCGCTGAAAGCGTAGAAGCTATGGAAAAATACCGCGATATGCTTATGGAAGCGGTTGCATCCACTGATGAAGACCTCATGATGAAGTACTTTGAGGGCGAGGAGATCACTCCTATGGAAGCACTCAACGCAGTTCACGAGGGTGTTATCCACGGTGAGATCGTTCCCGTACTTTGCGGCGCTGCTACAAAGCTTTGGGGTGTTTGGACACTTCTCGACGTAATCGACGAGTCCTTCCCCAGACATACAGCTAAGAAGGTTGAACTTCTTGAGAGCGGTGATGAAAGAGCAATCGAGCCCGAAGGCGAAACAGCTCTCTTCGTATTCAAGACAGTATCCGACCCGTTCGTAGGTAAGATGTCCTTCTTCAAGGTTATGAACGGTACACTTCGCAAGGATATGCTCCTTAAGAATACAACAACCGATACAAACGAAAAGATGTCCCACATCTATATCGTTAAGGGCAAGACACAAACTGAAGTTGACGTGCTTTGCTGCGGTGATATCGGTATGACAGCGAAGCTCGCTAATACAAATACAGGCGATACACTTGCTTGGAATAGTGATATCCACTATGCAAGAACTACATATCCCGAGCCCTTCATGGCTCAGTCCATTTCTCCTCTCTCCAAGGGTGACGAGGATAAGATATCTCTCGGTATCACAAAGCTTTGTGAAGAGGACAAGACAATTAAGTTCGAGAACAATCCCGAAACTCATGAGCTCGTTCTCTACGGCATGGGCGATATGCACATCTCCGTAATCGAAGCGAAGCTTAAATCAAGATTTGGCGTATCCGTTAAGCTTGATACACCTAAGATTGCATACCGTGAAATGATTACAAAGAGAGTTCAGGTTCAGGGTAAGCATAAGAAGCAGTCCGGTGGTCACGGTCAGTACGGTGACGTTAAGATCGAATTCTTCCCCGGTGAAGATGAGGGTCTTACATTTACAGAGTCCACAGTTGGTGGCTCCGTTCCTAAGAACTTCCATCCCGCAGTTCAGAAGGGCCTTGAGGATTCTATGAAGCGCGGTGTTTACGGCTATCCCGTAATCAAGCTCGCAGCTAACCTCTTTGACGGTTCTTACCATGACGTTGACTCTAACGAAATGTCCTTCAAGATGGCTGCTTCCCTTGCATATAAAGAGTGCATGAAGCTCGCTAACCCCGTTCTTCTTGAGCCCGTTGGCGATCTTGCAGTAACAGTTCCCGAGTCCTACGTTGGTGACGTTATGTCCAACCTTAATAAGCGCCGCGGTAGCGTAATGGGTATGGATCCTGCTGCAAAGCGTGGTTATACAACTATCAATGCTACAATTCCTAAGGCAGAAATTCTTGACTACACAATCACTCTCCGTGCTATGACACAGGGTAGAGGTAGCTTCACATTCACAGAGACAGGCTATGAGCAGGTTCCTATGAATATCGCTATGAAGATTAAGGAAGAGAACGCAGCTAACGAAGAATAATCCTTAATAACATATAACGGCAACGGTTATAATTTTTCCTCATTATAACCTCAGCAGGCGGAGAATTTCTCCGCCTGCATTTTTGTTTTGTGCTGTGCTTCAAAGGGAGATAGATTGATTGGAATTTAGGGGAACTTTTGAAAAAGTTCCCCTATAACCCCTCAAAACTTTTTGTCGCGCTTCGCAATTGGATTTCGCGCAAATTGTGTTGCGGAGCAACACATAACGTTTTTCTCGCCATTTGGCAGGCGCCACGAGAACCCCCAAAGCTCATTTCATTCGCTTCGGGGAACCCCTATGCTCGAAAAACTGCAATTTGCTACTACTAAACGTAGCCATATCGTGCGCTGTCTAACTTAAGCCTTCTCCAGCGGAGAAGGGGGACCGCTTGCGGTGGATGAGGAGAACACCATTTGGTTTATGCTAAAGGTTTTATTCGCTCAAAGGGGAACTCCCTCCGCCTAGTTCCTCGGCACCTCCCTGGCGAAGGGAGGCTTGGTTAGATTCGTAACGAAATGGCTACCCACACACGATATTACACCACCTTACTCCGTAGGGGAGGGGTCTCCCCTCCCGTTTCGTAATAAAAGTTACTTCTCTCCCAAACGGACGGCCAATGGCCGCCCCTACATAAAGAAATTTATGCAAACACCGTAGGGGCGCGCATTGCGCGTCC
>CANBDB010000192.1 GCA_947367285.1 uncultured Clostridia bacterium
ACGCAGACCGTCGGGCGACGGATTGATAAGAAAGCGAAGCGACGGACGGTGGGAAGGACGAATCGTGGTCGGTCACAGAGCCGACGGATATCCCATCTACCGCTCGGTGTTCGCGAAAACACAGCGTGAGCTGATGCCAAAGCTCAATCAGCTCAAGGAATACTATGCAGGCATGTCGCTCACCGAGCACAGCAAGATCACGCTCGGCGAGTGGCTTGACAGATGGCTCACGGAGATCAAAGAGCCGATGCTCCGAGGAAGCACGATGGAGGGTTACCGAGGATATGCGGACAACCATATCAAGCCGTACATCGGCAAAAAAACGCTGACCTCGGTAACCACAACCGACATCCAAAGGCTCTACAACAAGCTCAAAAGAGAAGGACGAATCGCTTCTCGTGAAAAATACGGCGAAGGACTCGTAGGCTCAACCGTTCGCTCGGTACACATGCTACTGCACGAAGCAATGGACGGTGCAGTCAAGGAAGGACTGATACCGTTCAATCCGACCGAAGCAGCTACAATCCCAAAGAACGAGAAAACAGAGAAAACGATCCTTCTCGAATCACAGATCGAAACCTTCATGCAGGCACTCGAGGGCGACGAGATATGGCATGACTTCTTCTACACGGCGATCATGACAGGCATGCGCCGAGGTGAGATCTGCGGACTCAAATGGAGCGACTTCAACGAGAAAAACGGCACGCTCCACATTCAAAGGTCTGTGCGATACGCACGCGGAATTTATATCGTCGGAGAAACGAAAACGAGCGAAGGAAACCGTAAGATCGTACTGCCCTCAAGCGTGGCAGAGCTGCTGAAGGAGAGAAAGAAAACGGCACTGACCGAGTGGATCTTCCCGAAACCACACTATCCCGAGCATCCGATGAATCCAAGCAGTGCCTACACGCAACTGAAGAATTTGCTCCATAGAGCAGGGCTTCCCGATATGAGATTCCACGACCTTCGGCATACCTTCGCAACGCACGCCGCGTCGAACGGAATTGATCCTAAGACCTTGGCATGCCTGCTCGGTCACACGAAGGCGAGCTTCACGCTCGACCGCTACACGCATGTAACGACGGACATGCAAAGGCAGGCATCGGGAATCGTCGGAAACTTTATAACGGATATGTTTGGAGAGGAGTTGAAGCCATGGCAAAGCGAAGAAAATCAGGCGAAGGAACAGTAAGACTGCGCAAGGACGGTAGATGGGAAGGACGAATCGTCATCGGATACGACGATAGGGGCTTGCCGAAAACCAAGAGCGTTCTTGCAAAAACGAAAACAGAGTGCGTGGAACGGCTCGAAGCACTCAAGGAAGAAATCGGCGCAACCGAGGTCACGCGATGCACAGCGGACATGCCGTTCGGCGAGTGGATGGACTTCTGGTATCAGACCTATTGCAAGCCTGCGCTAAAGGAATACACGCAGACCACATACGAGCAGAGGATATACAATCAGATCATTCCGAAGATCGGAGATATTCCTCTCAATCAGGTCACGACCGGCACACTCGAGAAGTTCTACGCACACCTCAAAAGCGACGGCAGGCTCGTAAGGCGTGAGCAGTACGGTGCAGGGTTGAAAAACTCGGTGATCAGAAGCATCCATGCACATTGCAGAGCCGCCCTTGAAAAGGCGAAAAAGGAGAACCTCATACGTCAAAATCCTGCCGCACATTGCGCTCTGCCACCAAAGAAAAGCCCCGAAATTGAGGTGCTGACACCTGCGGAGATGCAAAGGCTATTGATACAAGCCAAATACGAAGCCGACGGCTTCTACGAGATGTTCTTGCTCGACCTGTCCACAGGACTAAGACGAGGAGAATTGCTCGGACTTCTGTGGGAGGATATCAACTTTGAAACAGGCGAACTGAAGGTAACCAAGCAGGTCAAGTTCGTGGAAGGAAAGTTGCAGATTAAACCGCCGAAAACCAAAGCGGCCGAACGAACGATCATCCTGCCGCCACAGCTCATAGCGGTGCTTAAGGAGTATAAGTCGAGAGTGAGATCTAAATGGCTGTTCCCGTCGCCGTATAAACACGAGGATGTGCCACGCGATCCTTGCTCATGTAGAAAGAAGCTCGCGACGATCCTTGAGAGAGCCGAGTGCAAACACGTGCCGTTTCACGCGCTCCGCCATACCTTCGCAACGCAGGCTTTGCGATACGGAATGGATGTGAAAACGCTCGCGAGCACCATAGGTCACGAAAGCGTAGAAACCACACTTAACGTGTACTCGCATACCACCGACGAAGGAATGAGAACAGCAGCCAACCGAATCGACCGAGCGATGGGCGCGATCTCGGGCGTTACGGGCGAGAATAACGGCACAAAAGGCGCAGTGGAGCAAACACCCGAGACAAGACCGCAAAAGCCCCCACGCGAGAAATTTGAGCCTCGTCGGGGCAAGTACAGACGGCAGGGAACAGGCTCGATCCATCAGGTCAGCAAAAACGTGTGGGAAGGAAGATACTCACCGAATATCAACGGCAAGAGAATCATCCGCAACGTGTACGCATCAAGCATCGAAGAATGCGAGCAAAAACTCGCCGAGCTGATCGAAAAAATGAACGCCGAAATCGCCGAAATGAAACAAACGATCAACGCATAACTAAAGGGAGCGATCGACAACGACCGCTCCCCAACAAATTGGGAGCAATAAACAAAGAAAAAGGGATTCTCAAAAAATAAACGAGAAGCGCTTTTCTGGTACCTAAGGATATAGCCCAATGCTACAG
>CANBDB010000193.1 GCA_947367285.1 uncultured Clostridia bacterium
CTGCACCCGTAGGTGCAGAGGCATAAAAAACGCGGTTCCACTCTGCTTCGGACTAAACACCACAGGCTTAATCCATCTCTTTTTCCATAACGCGGAAAAGCGTCCGTCCGTTTCTTGACGGCACCTCTAAAGCGCACAAGCCGAATTTGTCAACGCACCTTACAGCCGTGGGCACGCTCTCTGTGTGACAAAACGCGGTTTCTTCTCCATCATCGGTTTTCACTATATAAGCATTATACTCAATTTTTTATATTTTGTAAATAGTTTTTATGAATTTCTTATCTGCTCGCTGATAATTCTTTGCACGGTGGCAATATCATCCACATTTTCAACGGAAAATACCACACCGTAATGATTATTTCTGCCCGTGCGGTAATAATGCTCGCCAAAATATATCGACCCTGCGCCGCCATTGTGCGCCGCAACTCTCATAGGGGGAAGATTTGCAAGATCTACCATATCCACCCTGCCCGCCTGCGAGCGATAAATTCTTTTATTGGTAATAACGTAATACGTCTTTTTGCCTACAAGATTTTTGCCGAACACAATATATATACCCACGGCGATAAACGGCAGGCCGAAAAGTCCAAAGAATCCTCCCGCCATGCTTGCACTCACCGTCCAGAAGACAGCAAATCCAAGGAAAAAGATTCCAAACGGGATCATCATCATTTTTTGACGAGGATCCATTCCCTTTGATCTTCCGCGCCAAAGCTCGTATTCATCGGGAAGAAAGTATGCTCTTGCAAAATCGTATTCGTTATTTTGCGTATTGTAATTCATAATTATTTTTCTTCGGGAAGAAGCGCAATACCAAGCTCGGCAAGAGTTGTGCTATCCTGAGGAGCAGGACACTTACTCATAAGCTCGCTCGCGTTCTGTACCTTCGGGAATGCAATAACGTCGCGAAGGCTGTCCGCCTCGGTCATAACCATTGCAAGACGGTCAAGACCCATACCTGATCCACCGTGTGGCGGTGCGCCGTATTTATATGCTTCTACAAGGAAGCCGAATTTTGCATCAATCTCCTCGGGTGTAAGTCCAAGCGCCTTGAACATCTTCTCCTGAAGCTGCCAGTCAGTAATACGAATGGAGCCGGAAAGAAGCTCGGTACCGTTGAGAACCATATCGTAGCATCTTGCATAAACCTTACCGGGATCACTTTCAAGATAGGGCAAGCACTCCTCAAGAGGCATTGTGAAGGGGTGGTGCATAGCATCCCAATGCTGTGTTTCCTCATTCCACTCGAAGAAGGGGAATTCTGTGATCCAAAGGAAATTGAACACGCCTGTGGGGATAATATCGAGCTTTCTTGCCACGATTTGACGGAGTGCGCCAAGTGTGGGAAGAACTACCTTGTTCTTATCCGCGCAAATGAGAAGCACGTCGCCACGTTCAAGTCCTACAGTTTCATAAATAGCACGAAGCTCATCCTCACTCATAAACTTAGCAAAGGAGCAGTTAGGTGCTTCATCAACCCAACGAACATATGCAAGGCCCTTTGCGCCAATGCCCTTTGCGTGCTCGGTGAGCTTATCGATCTCTTTTCTTGTAAGTGTTGCAGCCGCACCCTTAGCAACGATACCACGAACACTTCCGCCCATCTCAAGTGCGGATTTGAATACTACGAATTCGCTATGCTTTACTGCCTCGGAGATATCAATAATTTCCATACCGTATCTTGTATCGGGCTTATCGGAGCCGTAGCGGTTCATAGCCTCGTTATAAGTCATTCTTTGCATAGGAGTTACAATATCAACACCAAGTGTTTCCTTGAATGCGCGCTTGATAAAGCCTTCGTTCATGGACATAATGTCCTCCTGTGTTGCAAAGCTCATCTCAAGGTCGATCTGAGTAAACTCAGGCTGACGGTCAGCTCTAAGGTCCTCGTCACGGAAGCAACGAGCAAGCTGAATGTAACGGTCAAAGCCGGAGAGCATCAAAAGCTGCTTGTAGATCTGGGGGGACTGGGGAAGCGCGTAGAAGCTACCCTTGTGAATACGGGAAGGAACGATATAGTCACGCGCACCTTCGGGCGTGGGCTTAATCATCATGGGAGTTTCAATCTCCAAAAATCCGTTCTCGTAGTAATATTCTCTTGCAATGCGCGCGATATCGTGGCGCATTTTGATATTTCTTTGAAGCTCGGGACGGCGAAGGTCAACGTAACGGTATTTGAGAGCTGTTTCGTCCTTAACCTTCTTGTTGTCGTTTACTTCGAATGGGGGTGTTTGCGCTACGGAGAGAATCTTGAACTCCTTAACGTAAACCTCGAGCATACCGGTGGGGAGATTCTTATTGATAGCTCCCTCTCCTCTATATCTAACAGTACCGTGAGCGCATACAACGTATTCCGCACGGCAGGAGAATGCCTTGTCAAAAATTTCTCTGTCTGTAGTATCGTCAAATGCGAGCTGAACGATACCCGTTCTGTCGCGAAGGTCAATGAAAATGAGTGCACCAAGGTCACGCTGACGCTGAACCCAACCCATTACACACACGTCCTTGCCAATATATTCTTCTGTGAGATGTGCGCAATAGCACGTTCTCTTGTCGTTAGCACTTAAAAATTCTGCCATAATAAACATCCTTTCTTATCTCATAGATAGAGCAAAATTTATCACTTTACATTATAAAACAGTTTTTTGGAAAAGTCAATAATTTATTATATAT
>CANBDB010000194.1 GCA_947367285.1 uncultured Clostridia bacterium
AAATACTATTGAAAAAAGCGCAAGAATAATGTATAATAATAAAGTTGAAAATATGATTTTTATCGGAGGTATATCAAAATGCTTAATTTTTTGACAAATGCAAATAATACGCCCAACACACTTTCTTCTCTTTTGCCCCTTGGTATGTTGGTTATTATGTTCGTTGCTATGTATTTCCTCACCATCAGACCTCAGAAGAAGGCTGAAAAGGAAGCAAACGATATGAGAAATAACCTTGAGATCGGCGACGAAATCACAACAATCGGCGGTATCGTTGGTAAGATCGTTAGCATTAAGGAAGATACTTGCGTTATCGAAACAAGCAAGAACGGCACAAAGATCCGTATTCTTAAGCAGGCAGTTCGTAACGTTGACGTTAAGGCACAGGACGCACAGTAATTTGAATATTTCAAATAAAGAAAAGCCGAGCAACCGCTCGGCCTTTTCTTTTTGCCGTAGGGAGAGTACTTTGCGCGTCCGTTCCGAAATGAATGTAACTTTCCACCTACAATTCATATTCCCCGACTTTTTGGCATACAATCTACCAAAAAGCCTCGGAGGAAATATGAAAAACAACCACAAATCTCGCCACAAGGCGCAAAATAATGAAACCACTCTTCAAAAAACACTCCGCACGGGCGGTGTTGGACTACTCATAACAAGTGCAATCGGACTCGTCCTGCTCCTTATCGGAACGGCTATCGCCCTCGCAACTCCCGACCCAACCTCACTCGTTGAGCCAATCGGATACGTCGCCATCTTCGTGACGGCACTACTGGGCGGTCTTTTTTGCTCAAAGCTCAACGTCCGCGCGCCGTACCTCACGAGCGCCGTGTGCGGATTTGGTTTTATGCTTATCTCAATGCTCTTTTCCCTTGCCCTGCCCCACACACTCGACTCGGGACTTAATATTCTCACGCGCCTACTAGTCCACGCCCTCTCACTATTGTGCTTTCCGCTTGGAACACTCATAGGAGTAAAATCAGGTCACAAATCCCCCAAAAAACGAAGAAAAAGATAAACAAAGCCAGCCGAAATAGCGTAAATGCTCAAACGGAGCATTTACGCTAAACGATGTTTGCCCCCCGGGGCAAGTGATGTTGCCTTCGGCAGTGATGTTCACTGCGTGAATGATGTTGTGCCTTCGGCACAATGGGCAAACATCACATCACTGCGAGCATTTGCGAGCAACATCATTATGCATAGCATAACATCATTTTTGCGTTAGCAAAAACATCACTAACAGAAAAAAAGAGCAGACATTCAAGATTTTTCGTCTTGTATGTTTGCTCTTTCTGTTTGTAATATGGGTTTGGGCTTAGCCCATTTGCCATTGACTAGCCAAATTCGATGCTTGCACTTTTTTCAAAGTGAAAATTCTCCGTTACAGCATTTTATTTCTTTCCGTAAGCAATAAAGTCGTGCTCGCAATACCAAAAATCGTGCGTTGAGAACATCTCCTCAAGCTCCTCAAGAGCATATTTCATAAAGAGATAGTCGTTTCTCTTTTGCTGATTTGTGGGATCGGCATCAAGAATCTTTTGGAAATAATTGATTCGGTAGGAAAATCTCTCAAAGAAGATCTCGTCGCGTCCGTCGATATCCTTGTTACTGATGTCCTTGAGCGAGGTCTCAACGTGCACCTCACTATATCCTGCGCTCACAAGCTGATTGTAGAGCTTGCGTCCGTTTTGTCTATCAGAAAAGCCCACGGTGGAGCAACATTTATCAATAATTTTCTTGGTAAGTCCGTCGTCGTTGAGTGCGATAACACTGCCGTCATCCGAGCCTCTGACCACGATATATCCATCGTCGGCAAGAAGATGGCGGAGTCTCTTAAGCACCGTGATGGGCTTTTTGAGGTGGTGGAACACGAGCGCACCAAACATAATGTCGAATGCCTCGATATCAAGCTCAAGCATTATCTCGCGGAGCTGCTCGTCAAAGTCGGGCGCTTCAAGGTCGATTCTACGGAACGTGAATTTTTCGGGGTCTGAGTGGCTCTCGGCATATTTCAAGCATTTTTCACTGATATCCACCCCAAGAACGCGCACGTTTTCCATATCGCCAAAGCGCATTTGACCAACAAAATTATACGCACAGCCAATATCCAAAATCCAAAGCGGACGGTCGGGCATCTTCGCTCTTACCTTGTTGATAACCGACATATCACACGCATGTGTGTTTTTCGACTGAACGCGGAGACGGTCATATTCCCTGTTGGTGTCCGAAGAATAGAGCGATTGGCGAACCTTCTTGCTCGCAATAGCACTTTTTGCATTTATTCTCTCCTCTTTTGAAAACTCCGTGATTGCCTGATCCTGTTTTTCGGTCTCCGCAAGGGCATTTTCAACAAAGTCCGCAACAGCGCAAACGTTATGAGTTCCTATATGGAAGGTTTGGAAATCACGAAGAGAACGTGGTGTTTGCTCACGTGTGAGCGAGGAAACGTAGGGAACGATTTGCGCATTCTTCTTCATGCCCGAGAGAATGTCCTGATGGAAGCTCTCCCACTCGTATTTGACCCACTGGCTCTCAAGAAAGTCCCTGTTTGTTGCAATAACAACCATGACCTTTGTCATTTCAAGCGCCTCATCAATCGCCTTTTTGTAGACGGACTGGCCAAGGCTCAAAAGGGTCGCATCACTGAAAAATGTGTTGATACCC
>CANBDB010000195.1 GCA_947367285.1 uncultured Clostridia bacterium
CGAACTATGTCAATCTTGTCAATAAGTATTGTTACCTTGTGATCAACGTTAGCACCTGACTTGAGCTTTTGGTAAGCAACTCTTCCAAATTGCTCGTAGAGGTCGGTGAGGAGTGCCTCTTTGCGTGCGAGCTTAACGTGAAGGGAAGCTGTATCTGTAAGATCTCCTGTCTTAGAAACTGCTTTGCTTGCAAGTTTTCTCATTCCACGGCGAATGTCTCTCCATTTTGACATTTATATATCCTCCTAAAAACTGAATTTTTAAATAATTTCACCTTATTATACTATTTTTTCTATCGAAAGTAAATAGTTTTATAATATTTTTTTGTATTTTTGGTAAAAATAAATTTTGGAAGGATGTGATTTTATGAATTTGGATAAGCAAACCTACAAAAAATATGCCGAAGCGCACGCGCCTCGCTCTCCGATAGGCAGAAACTGTTTCAATGCATTTTGCATTGGCGGACTCATATGTGCAATAGGGCAGGGTTTGAACGATATTTACCATCTCGTTTTTGGATTTTCAAAGGATGATGCGGGCTTGCTCGCTGCGGTAAGCTTGGTTTTTGTAGCTATTTTTCTTACCGCTATTGGCGTTTTTGATGAAATTGCAAAGGTCGCGGGCGCAGGAACTTTAGTTCCGATTACGGGCTTTGCCAATGCGGTGGTTTCACCTGCGATCGACTCAAAGAGCGAGGGATGGGTTTTGGGCGTGGGTGTAAAAATATTCACTGTTGCAGGACCCGTTTTGCTCTACGGGATTTTGTCGGGCACGATATACGGAGTAATTTATTATTTTATGTCAATGATATAAAAAATCGGCTCCCATTGATAGCCGATTTTTGTTGTTTATTCACCCAAGCGAATGTTAACGCCGTTGCTTTCGTTTGAAGAGCTTTCAATCTGAATGTAGGGCTCGAGCGCCGCTGCCATATTGCAAATGGGCATTGACTGAATGTATACCTTGCCGGGGCCCATTACGCGAGTGTGGAAAAGACCTTCTCCGCCAAACAATACGTTTTTGAAGCCCTTAACGCTTTGTATCTCCATGGTACAAGTCTCGCTCATTGCGGCAAGATAACCCGTATCAACGATTATGGATTCACCGTATCCGAGAGTATATTCCTTGCAATGACCGTCGATTTCAAGAAACACCATACCGTTACCGCTAATTTTTTGCATAATAAAGCCTTCTCCCCCGAAGAAGCCTCTACCGAGGCGCTGTTGGAAGTAAACGGAAAGATCAAGGCCCTTTTCCATAGCGAGGAATCCACGCTTTTGAACGATGATCGCGTTGCCCGGAGTAACCTCGTAGGGAATAATAGATCCGGGAAAGCTTGATGCAAATGCAATCATACCCGTACCGCCCTGTGCGCTGTACTCGTTCATAAAGATGCTTTCACCGGAGAAAAGGCGTCCAAATACCTTTCCAATTCCGCCTCCTGCATTCGTTTCCATCTTCATGTTGGGACTCATCCAGCTCATAGCACCCTTTTCTGTGCAAAGCACCTGACCGGGCTCGGGATGGCAAATTACGACGGGAAGATGACCGCCCTCGATTTCGTATTTTATCATAGCTGTTCCTCCTATTTAAAAATCATCATTAAAAACATTATTATGTATATTACCACGAGATGCGCGGGGTAAAAAATGTAGAAGAAGTACTTCATCTTTGCTTTTCCGCGCTCGCCGTTATAGAGCGCAAGAAGTGCAACGGAAATCAGCGACCACCACTGAAGCGGATCGCAATAGATCGACATCAAACTCAAAAGAACTGCTGTTACCCCGAGCTTTAACCACTTATTTGGTGCAAAATATATCATTACGGGAAGGAATATGCCCCACTCGAAATAGTCGATCACAAAGCCTTGCTTTTTGAATATCATAGGACAAATCATTCCTACGAACAATGCAGCGGTTAGTCCCAGCATCCCAAGAATTTTGCGGGTGGGTATTGCGCTTTTGGAGATTGCCTCAAGCGAGAAGATTATTGCGATGGAAAGGGAAAATGTAACCAGGATTCCTTGGTAAAGGTCGTTCATAAATACAAAATAAACGATTTGGAATACAAGCGCCATCGCAGCCATTGTTCCAAGATATTTGGCTCTGTTTTTTGTGTAGCGACATCCTTCAGCTATCATATATGCGAAGATGGGGAAGGCGATTCGACCGATTATGCGAAGAACGGGAACACCCGGGAAAATCGCAACACTGTGGTCTATAAGCATACTTATGCAGGCTATAATTTTGAGTTGGTTATTGGTAAGCCCAAATTTTTTGTTGTTAGTATCTTGAATTAATGTGTTTGACATATTTTGATCTCTTTCGAATTTATCTAGGTGATTATATCATAAATTAAGAGTAAAAGCAAGTACTTTAATAAAAAAGAACGAACCATATCCCGTTGCGAGCAACGGTGAATGGCTCTTTCCTCTATACAAGCAAAAAAGCTATGTGACAAACCACATAGCTTTTTTAGGGGAAATCTATAATTTTGATACCATTTTACAATGGGTGTAAATTTAAGTATTAAGGGTGCATTTTCCTACAAGGGTTTGCACCTATATTAGTTCGACAAATTGGAGTTTATCTATTTAATCCTCCGAAACCCTTGTGTTTTCAAGGAAAATCGGCATTTTAATGTTCGTTCCTTATGTATTTT
>CANBDB010000196.1 GCA_947367285.1 uncultured Clostridia bacterium
GGGGGTCGCCAAGCGGTAAGGCATCAGACTCTGACTCTGACCTTACCGGGGTTCGAATCCCTGCACCCCAGCCAAAACAACAGAGCATCCTCAACAGAGGATGCTCTTTTGTTTTGCTTGGATGTTGGTTGTTTCGTGCGCTGCCCCGCAACGCGAACGTTGTGGGATGGGGTGCGCATATTTCGTCCGAAGATCGAAAAGCTCGCTTTTCAGGCGCAGGACGGAATATCCTTTCCGCAAGGAAAGTGTCCCTGCACTAATCTGCAAAAAACAACACAGTGTGTTGTTTTTGAACGGTGACCGAAGAATTTTGCAAAACATAACACATAAAAAGGAATCGGATGTTTTGCAAAATTCAAGAAAGAATCCCTGCACCCCAGCCAAAAAGAAATACCACCCAACAGGGTGGTGTTTCTTTTTCAATATAATATCTTTACTTTTTGGGGGATATGTGCTATAATTAACCTTAATAAAAAATATTTGGAGTAAATATGAAAAAATCAAAGCTAATTTTAACGCTTTTTCTTAACTTTTTTAAGATAGGCGCATTTACCTTTGGTGGTGGCTACGCGATGCTCTCGCTCCTTGAGAACGAGTTCGTTTCAAAGCGAGCTTGGCTCACCAAGGACGAATTTTTGGATATGCTCGCGATAGCGGAGTCCACACCCGGACCTATCGCAATAAATTCCGCTACTTATATTGGATACAAAACTGCGGGTGTTGCCGGTTCAGTGTGTGCAACCCTCGGTGTGGTACTCCCGTCATTCATCATAATCTACGTTATCTCTCTGTTCCTCGACACGTTTTTGACGTTCACACTCGTGGCAAACGCGTTCCGCGGAATTCAGGCGTGCGTAGTGTACCTTATCGGCTCGGTGGGTGTAAAAATGTTTAAGCAGCTTGAAAAGAAGCCGCTTCCGATAGCAATTATGTCGGTGGTGCTTGCTTGTATGATTATCTTCTCGCTTTTTGCTGTTAAATTTTCTTCAATCGTATATATTCTTGTTGCGGGTGCTATTGGCGTGATTTCATTTTATTGCAACAAAAAAGAAAAGGAGGACAAAGTATGATACTCCTTGAACTTTTTCTTGTCTTTTTTGAAATAGGCGCGCTCACATTTGGCGGCGGCTATGCAATGATCCCCTTCGTGCGCGAGCAAGTTCTTGCTCACGGTTGGCTTACTGAAGAAGAACTTCTCAATATGATTGCGGTATCCGAATCAACCCCCGGGCCCATTGCCGTTAATATGGCGACCTTTGTTGGATCGGAGCAGGCGGGTATTCTCGGCTCGGCGGCTGCAACTCTTGGAGTGGTACTTCCGTCCTTCATTATAATCCTTGTGATTTCCATGCTACTCAAAAATTTCCTTAAGTACAAGGGTGTTGGCGCTTTTCTTGCGGGAGTTCGTCCTTGCGTTGTAGCGCTCATTCTCGGAACTGCCATCAATCTCTTTTTGAGTGTTTTGATTGGCGTGGGTGGAGCTGATTTTGAATTAAACGTTGACATTCGCGGAATAATTATCTTTGCCCTCGTAGTTATTATTGCGACGGTATTTAAGAAAATTAAGGGCAAAAAGCCATCTCCCATACTTATGATAGGTATTTCTGCGTGTCTTGGTATGGCACTTTACTCGCTTCCACTTTAAATTTTTATTAAACGGAGACAAAATTATGAAAAAAACTGCACTTATCACGGGCGCATCCTGTGGACTTGGACTTTCATTCGCCAATGTGTTTGCCCGAGAGGGATATGACCTTGTTCTCGTTGCGAGAAACGGAGAACGCCTTGAGGAAATCAAGTCGGAAATAGAAGAAAAATACGGTGTGAAGGCTACGGTAATTGCAAAGGATCTTTGCGAAACCGAGAGTGCAAAGGAAATTTACGTTGCTACACAAAGCGCGGGAATTGACATTGACGTGCTCGTTAACAATGCGGGTTCGGGAGATTTTGGCGAATTTTACAAATGCGATCTCTCAAAGCAAATACGTATGGTTGAGCTGAACTGTATCGCACTTATGGAGCTTTGCCGCTATTATTTGCCCAATATGGTTGAGATGGGAAGAGGAAATGTACTCAATGTTGACTCAATCGCGGCTTTTCAGCCCGGTCCTCTTATGAGTGTTTACTATGCAACAAAGGCATTTGTTTTCAGTTTTTCACAGGCGCTTACTCGCGAGCTTAAGGGAACGGGAGTCAAGGTAATGGCTCTTTGCCCCGGACCTATCAGAACGAATTTTGACGTAGCTGCGAATTTTGGCGAGTCGGGACTTTTCAAAAATTTGAAGGTTTGGTCGCCCGAGGCGGTTGCTGAATTCGGTTATAAAAACATGAAGAAGGGCAAGTCCTACTGCGTTCTCGGTTTGATGAATAAGCTTATGGTATTTTCTACGCGTCTTGCTCCTCGATCACTCGTGCGTGAGACGGTTTATCAAATTCAAAAGGTTCAATGATATTAAAAAGCCCTCAATTTGAGGGCTTTTTGCATTTTTTGCGAAAATAGAGGGGTGCATTTTGCACTTTTTGCCCTTTATTCTAATAAAATATGTGATATAATTAGATCACAAAGAAAAATGTTGAAAAATTTTAGAAACGTGATATAAT
>CANBDB010000197.1 GCA_947367285.1 uncultured Clostridia bacterium
TTGTCCATCGGTAGGTACACGATGCGAGTTACATCGTCTTGTGTTTCATTCAATATGTTTGTTCTTTCCGTCATACGATTTCTCCTTTCTTTCTGCGAATATCCTCATCAATTCTTGCACCGACCTGCAAATAAATTTGCGCAAGACGAGCCACCATTCTCCAAACCTCGTTTGCGTTTTTACGGTATTGAGGCTCATCAATAAAGCCAAGCGAGTTCGCCTTGTATGCCAACTGATTGAGATTGATGCCGATGTGTTCAAGCTGATCAATAATCTCTCTGTATTCCACGGGTGGAAACTCTACAAACACCGAGGTCTGCAAGAGTCTTCTGACGAGGTCACTGTTCGTCCTTTTCGTTGCTTCTGCCATACGACAGAAGCGCTCGTATTCGCTATCATTCAGATAGGCTTTGATAAGGTGTGTTCTGTTGCTTTGATCTTTCATTTTCTTTTCTCCTTTGTTGCTAAAATATAGTGGGGTTTTAGGGGAGTTTCTCCCCTCACAATCGGGATTTGGATATACAAATGCAGTGCTTGCTAAGAGTGAAACGACGGCAAGCAAACAGCAGTTGGTACCAAATCCCAGTGCTTGCTAAGACTGATAGACAGTCGTGCAAGCACTCCTGTCATTACAAATGCGATGCTTGCTAAAGATGACGAACGCATCAAGGGCAAGCGCGATTTAATGACAAATCCTATGCTTGCTAAGAGTAAAAGAAGGCTCTGCAAGCATCAATTATTTGTGAGAAAACCCACTCGGTATCGCACCTCCGAGCCGCAAGGCGAAGCCCATTTTTCTCCTTCCCGGGCGGTAGTTTCCTGCGACTTTTAAGGCACGATATGTAAAGAAAGAAGCATACTTGATACGCAAGATTAGCGTTGATCGATGATAAAATGTCCCCTCAATTGGTAGCCATCGAAACGATGCAAAAGGGCAAGCTATTCGAAAATTTCTCAAAACTTTTTACAGTACCCCCTCACTTATACAAAGGAATTCAGAGCGCCTTGCACAACCGAAAATCAACTTAATTCACAAATTGTTTACGCGTTTCCCTCTACTATATCTGCCGTTTTGTAAAGCTATTGAGCAAACCAAACCACGAAGCCCCTCACTTAATAGCCACGAGAATGGCGTTTTGGCTGGGTGCTTTTTCAAAAATTCAAAGTATGTTTACAAACTCCCTCTCATTTAATAGCCTTGGGAAGAAGCAAAACTTAAGGCTTCAAAGATAATATCCTCATCTATTGCCACCAAACTGCTACTTTTAGGGGGTATATCTTGAAAATTTATCCCTCTACTTATGTAAAAGGTGCTTTTTGAGAAAAAGTACGTGGTCTGATTGAAATATTCATAAATTGTTTTCGTTTTTCCTCTCACTTAGTAGCCATAGGAAATGCCTAAATCAAACGGGGGAAGCAAAACTTTTCTCTATTTAATAGCCCTGACAACGGACAAATTCGTAGTCTAAACCTCAATTCTCTTTGAAGGAACCTCCTAATATAGAAGCTTTGGGAAAGGCAAAACCGTCCACCCGTTTTCAAAAAATACTGCCCACAAGCAAAAGAAAAAAGCCGCTATCGCGGCGTGTCAATCACGCTTTGATAGCGGCAATTCTTTATCTTTTGTATCTGTTGTCTGCAAGGTATTCAACATCAATCGGCTCGGCATTTTCGAGTTCTTCAAGGCTCGTACCAAGAAGCCTGAGCAGTTCATCGAGGGTTATAATTTGAATATCTCTGCCGTTGTCGTTCTCTGCTTTGACATATTCTCCACGAGAGCAACGACGAGGTTTTCCCTCTTCATCTATGGCTTCAAAAGTAGCAAAAATATCAACGGTCGAAGCTTTCAAAACGTATTCGCCTCCCGCAGCTTTGATCATCCCGGCGATGATAACCATTTCCTTGAAATGCTCGGTTTCATAGTTCATCGAGATGCTGATCTTCTTGCCTGAGAGCTTGTTATTTTTCTCTCCGATGGCTTCGCCAAAATCGAGGTAACGAAGGAACAATGTGTGGTTTCTTCTTCTACGAAGCATCACGTTGTCGCCCTTTTCACCACGAAGTCCGCGCTCACGTAAACGTCTGCCTTCTGTCATCGTCGGAGTATAATCCCACTCTGATTGTCCGTTTGCGGTTTTGCCTGTGCATCGGTCTGTGCTTGTCCGGTAATTCTCAAAGCTTGCGTTTGCCTTAGCAAGGAGCGCCTTAAGCAAAAACATAGTCGCTCTCGCATCCTCAACACTCTGATGATATCTAAACTTTTCATCAATCTCAAATGCCGCGAGCGCATTTTCAAGTGAGATGGACTTCTTATCTCCTGTCAATTCTCGGTACATTCTTTGAGTATCAAAGTAACTAAAGCAAAACGGTTCTAACTTATATCTCGCGCAGGCTTTATTGAGATATGTAACGTCATCCCCGATGGAGTGACCTACAATGTAATACTCTTCATTTTCAACAAGAGCTTTGATTTTGTTGTAGAACTTGTCAAACGCCGGCGCTCTCTTGAATGTAGCCTCGGGGTATGCGAGGTGCACATCAGGTCTGCCTGCGCGCCCCGTCAAATAGAACCTTCCTTGCGGATTGATCACGATATCCTC
>CANBDB010000198.1 GCA_947367285.1 uncultured Clostridia bacterium
CTTCCTCGTCGATGATTAAGTGACCTCTCAAGTCGGGATCCTTCTTGTAACCGTAGAGCGCAAACGAGCCGATATGAAAGCCGTTTCTGCGTCGGCTGTCGAGGGCGGATTTGATGCTGTCCGACATATCCTCGAGATACCACTCGTTGACAAGTCCGTTGATCTGACGGCTTTTTTTGTTGCCCTTGTTGGCGGTGTCGGCGTTGTCCACAATACTGACGAAACGAATGCCCCAGATGGGAAACAGACCGTGTATGTACCGTTCCACAAGCTCAAGCTCACGGGTAAATCTCGATTGTGTTTTGCAAAGGATAATGTCAAACTTTTTTGCTTGCGCGTCGGCAAGAAGCCGCTTGAACTCGGGTCGGTTGCGGTCAGAGCCGGTGTAATCGTCATCGCTGTAAATGCCGTATAAGTCCCAGCACATCTTGCGAGCATAGTCGCAAAGCATCGCCTTTTGGTTTTGAATGCTGCCCGAATCGTCGGTGGCGTTCTGCTTGTTTTTATCTTCTTCTGAAAGTCTGCAATAGATTGCTACTTTTTCTCTCATGTTCTTATCTCCTCCACGATAAGAACAAGCTGTTTTCTTGCCTTTATTTTACCATAAAAACGGCTATTTGTCATTGATTTGGAGAAAAATTTACACTTTTTCTGCGCTCTAACGTTGAGATCAGTTCTATCCATACTTGCGTGTAATCCTCCTTCGTCAGTTCTTTTTTCTTGAAAACACTTATAATGTGTGATTGCTTTTCCATAATTGTCTCCTTTCGGTTTACTAAATGAGTATGACGGAGAGCCTGTACACTATGCTCACCGTCGGTGTGTACGATTATAGTATAAACCATAAAATCCCGTTTGTCATCGGCGAAACTCCGCCAACTTTTTGCCTATTTTGTGCCATTTCATTTTCACCCCAAAAAGCGAAAAAACTATTGACAAACGGGACATGATAAAAACTAACTCATAAGTTACTAACTCGTGATACAGTTATTTGCAAGGAAAGGAGATTTGTAACGCTGCTTACCCTCGACGACATCTATCGCAAATAAAGCACAAAGGTCACGCAACCGAAAAGACGGAAACGTGACCTCATTTTGATTTGTGCGAGTGTGATAGACGTCGTAGGGGCAGTGTGTAATTTCGAAATCGTGGTATGTCAACAGACGTATATTGCAAGAATTGTGAAGACTGCCCGGGGCGGCTTATGTAACGTGGGAAATTTGCGAAATTACGCACTGCACAAGCCTCTCTCATGCGTAATTTGAAACAGACCTACCGCCGAAAGTCCTTATATTACAAGGAGTTTTGAGGGCGAACAAAAGAAAAAACATGGGTACTTTTTCAAGCTGATTTTTGCTCGAAAAATACCCATGTTTTTTGATGGTTTTAGTCGTATTGAACGGGGATGCAACGACGGTGTTCCTGCCTGATTCTGCGATTGATCGCATCAAAATCAAGGGGATGCCACCATGCGCTCTGTACCCATTCCGAGATCCATTCGTGGTCGGGATGGTCTGGATCGTTCAGTATTTTCATCTTCGCGTCAAACCCACACGGTCCGCCGCTGTCCTCCATCGGCGCGTCGCCAATCGCCTTGTCGCAGTGTGGGTACGGGATGGTGCAGTCGGGAATAAAACGCTTCAACTTTATCGTATGTATCCAACCGTCACCAAAATCATATTCATAATCGAGATTCTTTTGTGATTCAAATATTTCACGAACGGTAACCGTTGTGCTGTCGGTGCTTTCAAGACTTTCGTCAAGTGCAATCCAATCCTCGTTTTTCATAAATTCGGGCTGTATGATTTTCATAGGACGCTCATACTCATCTCTGGTCAAAACGAATTGATGTAAGTGACAGTCGTGCCATTCAAATGCATCTTGCAAAATCCTGTGAAGCTGATAGAAATTGAGATTGCTCGGAACGACCAGCGTTCTCTTGCAGGGAGTAAGTAAGTCGAGCGTGACTTCAAGCTCTGCTACGTGCGCAGACTGCACGGGTGCGCTATATCTCTCGGTAAGCGTCGTAATCAGATTCTCATAGACAAACGAATAGTTATCCTTGGCACTCATATCGTCGTTGATCCACGGCAGATATTTCTGTTGAAGCATCTTGTCAGACTCAAACAGATTCACAAAACGCTCCACGCGCTCGCACGCCTTATTGCAATACGCCACGTCAGAGCGTGATGCCGTTGTCGTAAGAGTGAAATCGTCACCGCAATCGTCAAGATATTTTTCTATAATTTCGGGAGCAATATACTCACTGTGCAATACCGCGCGAATACCGTCCTTCATCAGCTCGGGCAATTTTGAAATACTCTTTGCCGTCAAACCGTAAAGCATGAAGCAGCACTTGGTCGCATTGTTTACGGCAACCAACGTCTTGCGGCGATTCAGTATGATAAGATTCGCCGTCCAAGAAAACAGCGGATCGGTTTCGGAAGTTAATTTCTGTGGCTTTACTCCCAAAAAGTCAAGTAGCTTTTTTGTACATTCTATAACCATATTTTGCCTCCTTCCTCGCACTCACCTTTATAATAACGTTATATCACATCTTAGGAAAATATCAATAGAAATAACAG
>CANBDB010000199.1 GCA_947367285.1 uncultured Clostridia bacterium
TCCCCTCAGGGGAAGGCTTATATTAGATTTCACACGATACGGCTACGTTTAGTAGTAGCAAATTACACGTTTTTCGACAAGGGAGAAAAACGATTGCGTTGGGAGTTGGAGAATTCCAACGCGTAATTTGCGCGGAATTTAGCAATAAAATGCTTTAAAAGTTTTTCGGGGGTGCAGGAGGCGGTTTTTCAAAAAAGTCCCCTGCTATTCCAAAACAAATCTAACTTCTTGATAAATCCCAATTTATCAGTCATCGCCAAGCAATTTTGAAAATTCTCTTGACATTTTTCGCGTGGATGGTATAATGAAAGTGCCAAACAAACTAAATATATACAGTCTATGGGTGTATTTTCTTTTTTTACAAGGGATACTTATACCCTTTTTTGATCATACTTTCATTATGATGAATTTGATAAAATGCAAATTCCACATGGTGAAAGTATGTTATACCCATCCTGTATATAGTTTGTTTGGCGACGACTTGGAGTTTGCGTTTTTGTGCGCTGGCTCTTGTCGGCGCACTTTTTATTTATCCGCAGGAGTAATTGAAAACAGGAGGACTTATACTATGAGAAAAAAGGCTATTGTTATTATCGGCCTTTGTTTGGTGCTTGCCATTATCGTATTAGTGTTATTATTTCAAAATTCTACCGACGAACCATTATACGATAAAAATCAAAAGATAAATGCACGCGATATTCCGTGGGAAGTGAAAATGGGTGTTACAGAATATGGAGATCGTGCTTTAATGATCAATTTTACAAATAATTCTGACTATACCATAAAAGAAATTTCTCTTGAATTAACCATGTTGAATAATATTAAGAGCGAAGAGTTGGAATCCTTTTATTCTTACATTGCAAATGAATATGAATTGTCGGACGATGATCTTTCCGAATTAAAAAGCCGTGGTTTAACAATGAGTACGTGGATATATTTGCTTGAAGATGAATATTTGAAACCGGGTGAATCGGTTGAAGATGCTATTTGTTATGGATATAAATATATAAAGACTATGGACTATTATCATTTATTTCAACCGGATATGCTTGAAATTGTATATTTAGACGAATTGGGAGAAGAGCATACTGTGTTTTACGATTATATAAACAGGACATATAGCAACAAGTAAAAGCTAAACTTACATATTAATATTTTGGATTGATAAAAAGTGCAATAAGCCGAAAAATCAGAGGGAACTCAAACGAGTCCCCTCAATTTTTTATTTAATTACAACCTTCTTAAAGTTCTTTTTACCGCGTCTTACGAGGATGCCTGCCTTGAGGTCGTCGGAGGTGAAGCTATGACGGAGATTTGTGATCTTTTCGTCATTTACAACTACGCCGCCCTGCTCAACTGCTCTACGAGCTTCGGAACGAGAGGGAACAAGCTCTGCCTTTACAAGCACGGAGAGAATGTCGATCGCGCCGTCAACGAGGTCATCAGCGGAGAGCTCAACTGTGGGAGCATTATCCGCACCGCCTGTGAAGAGAGAACGAGCCATTGTCTGTGCCTTTTCTGCTTCCTCTGTGCCGTGAACCATCTGTGTGAGCTCATAAGCAAGGATCTCTTTAGCACGGTTGAGCTGTGCGCCTTCCCAAGAATCCATTTCATTGATCTGCTCGATGGGAAGGAATGTGAGCATTCTGATGCATTTAAGAACGTCCTCGTCGCCAACGTTTCTCCAGTACTGGTAGAATTCGAAGGGGCTGGTTTTATTCGGGTCGAGCCAAACTGCGTTGCCCGCAGTTTTACCCATCTTTTTGCCTTGGGAGTCTGTGAGAAGTGTGATGGTCATTGCGTGTGCATCCTGACCGAGCTTACGTCTTATAAGCTCAGTACCGCCGAGCATATTTGACCACTGGTCGTCGCCACCGAACTGCATATTGCAGCCGTAGGTCTTGAAGAGGTGGTAGAAGTCGTAGGACTGCATTATCATATAGTTGAATTCAAGGAAGGAAAGTCCCTTTTCCATTCTCTGCTTGTAGCACTCTGCAGAGAGCATTCTGTTTACGGAGAAGCATGCACCTACCTCACGCAGAAGCTCAACATAATTAAGGTTGAGAAGCCAATCTGCGTTGTTGATCATAGTTGCCTTGCCCTCGCCGAAGTCGATAAATCTCTCCATCTGACGCTTGAAGCATTCCGCATTGTGATTGATGTCCTCGATGGTGAGCATCTTTCTCATATCTGTACGACCTGTTGGGTCGCCGATCATAGTTGTACCGCCACCGATAAGTGCGATGGGCTTATTGCCTGCCATCTGCAATCTTTTCATGAGTGTAAGAGCCATAAAGTGACCTGCAGTAAGGCTATCCGCCGTACAGTCAAAGCCGATGTAGAAGGTCGCCTTGCCCTCGTTGATCATATTTTTGATTTCTTCCTCGTTTGTAACCTGAGCGATAAGCCCACGCGCAACGAGTTCTTCATAGATTTTCATTTTTGTTTCTCCTATCTAAAATGTAATTTTTAACTATTTATAAGTAACTTTAAGTTAGGTAAGAGGGGAACTCCCTCAGTCAACTTCGTTGACAGCTCCCTCTGCGGAAGGAGCCTCTG
>CANBDB010000200.1 GCA_947367285.1 uncultured Clostridia bacterium
GTTGGAGAATTCCAACGCGTAATTTGCGCGAAATTTAGCAATAAAACGCATTAAAAGTTTTTCGGGGGTGCAGGGGGCGGCTTTTCAAAAAAGCCCCCTGCTATTCCAAAATAAACTAACTTATCCCTCACAAATTCACCTCTCCCTCTTGAACAAACGAACTTTTTGTGATAGAATAACATAAAATACTCTTACATAGGGGGTATACCAATGAAAAACACACCAACTTCAAATAAATACGTGCTTAACTGGATTGACGAGATGGCATCCCTTTGCGCGCCCGACAAAATCGTTTGGATTGACGGCTCGACGGAGCAGGAAAATGCGCTTCGTGACGAGGCGTGCGCCACGGGAGAGATGATTCGCTTGAATCAGGAAAAGCTCCCCGGCTGCTACCTTCACCGCACGGCAATAAATGACGTTGCTCGAGTTGAGGGCAGGACGTTCATTTGCACGCGCGAGAAAGCGGACGCGGGCAACATCAACAACTGGATGCACCCCGACGAGTGCAAAGAAAAGCTCACCAAGCTTTACCGCGGCTCAATGAGGGGCAAAACCATGTACGTTATTCCCTACTCCATGGGAATCGTCGGCTCGCCCTTTGCAAAATACGGCATTGAGCTTACGGACTCCATTTACGTCGTTCTCAACATGCTAATTATGACGCGCGTGGGCAACAACGTACTCGACGCGCTTGGCTCCAGTCCCGACTATATCAAGGGCTTGCACGCTCGCGCACATCTTGACGAGGAGAACAGATATATCGTTCATTTCCCCGAGGAAAACACCATTTGGAGTGTAAATTCGGGTTACGGCGGAAACGTTTTGCTCGGCAAAAAATGCTTTGCGCTCCGAATTGCCTCATACCTCGGAAGAAAAGAAAATTGGATGGCGGAGCATATGCTCATTCTCGGTGTTGAATACCCCGACGGTGAGACCAAATACGTTTGCGCGGCATTTCCGTCCGCCTGCGGAAAGACGAATCTCGCAATGCTCATCCCACCCGAATACTACCGCAAAAAGGGTTACAAGGTGCATTGTGTTGGCGACGATATTGCGTGGCTTCGCGTTGGCGAGGACGGCAGGCTTTGGGCGGTGAACCCCGAAAACGGATTCTTCGGTGTTGCTCCCGGAACTAACGAAAAGACCAATCCAAATGCGCTCCACACCACGCTGCGCGACACCATTTTCACTAACGTGGTTCACAATACCCGTGAGAACACCGTTTGGTGGGAGGGACTTGACAAAAATCCCCCCGAGGACGCTATCGACTGGCGCGGCAACCCTTGGGATTTTAGAAAATATGACAAAAACGATAAATCAACCTGCGGTGCGCACCCCAACTCTCGCTTTACCGCAAGGGCGCAAAACTGCCCCTGCCTCTCAAGTGAATTCAACAACCCCGTGGGCGTGCCGATTTCCGCTATCATTTTCGGCGGCAGACGTGCAAAGACCGCACCCCTCGTTTATCAGTCCACCTCTTGGCAAAACGGTACCTTCGTCGGCTCAATTATGGCGAGCGAGACCACCGCGGCAGCCTCGGGCGAGGTTGGCGTCGTAAGACGCGACCCAATGGCAATGCGACCCTTCGTTGGCTACGATATGGGCGACTATTTCGCGCATTGGCTCGCTATGGGTAAGCTCATTCCCAATCCCCCGAAAATTTTCCACGTCAACTGGTTTAGAACCGACAACGAGGGCAATTTCATTTGGCCCGGATTTGGTGAAAATATGCGCGTGATCGAGTGGATTTTGAAGCGTTGCGACAGCAAAGTTGATGCTCGCGAGAGCGCGATTGGATACCTTCCCTACCCCGAGGATATTTGCATCCTCGAGCTTGACGGCATCACAAGAGAAACTATCGAACAACTTCTTCACGTTGACGTGCCATCCTGGCTTCTCGACGTGGAAAACATAAGAAAATTCTATGCCCAAGTTGGCGAAAGAGTTCCGAATGAACTCCACGCAGAGCTTGATGCGCTTGAAGTTAGACTTAAAGAAATGTAAACGAATAACCGCCCGACTCGTCGGACGGTTTTTCATTTTAGGGTGCCACCGCACAAACAAAATCTTAACACCGAACACCGTAGGGGAGGGGTCTCCCCTCCCGCCTTGAAGGAATGTAACCTTTTTTCACAATCCCTCACCGCCCATGGCGGAGCTCCCTTTACACAAGGGAGCCTTGGGTTAGATCCGCAACGGAAAGGCTACTAATAAACGATATCATACACTCAAACACCGTAGGGGAGCATTCCATATGCTCCCGAAACATCAAAAGGGCGGATATAGAATCCGCCCCTACGGCAAACAATGTCATACTCATTCACACCGTAGGGGGCGACGTCCTCGACGCCCCGTTACAAAGGAATGTAACCTTTTTTCACAATCCCTCACCGCCTACAGCGGAGCTCCCTTTACACAAGGGAGCCTTGGGTTGGTTCCGCAATGGAAAGGCTACTAATAAACGATATCATACACTCAAACACCGTAGGGGAGCATTCCATATGCTACCGAAACATCAAAAGG
>CANBDB010000201.1 GCA_947367285.1 uncultured Clostridia bacterium
GTGTTTTTTGTTACAAAAACGGCAATTTACCTCGAGATGTTCTTCTTTTCCCTCGGCGAGCTGTTCCTCGAGCATCTTATGAAGCTCGGGCTTTCCAAGCGAAATGAGTGCTCGCTCCATTCTATCTCTTGAGCAATTGCAAAGATAGTCGCAATCAAGCTCGTCAAAAAGGTCATATTCGATACCTTCAAGAGCATATTCCGCGATCTCCACGTTTGACATTCCCGACTCAAAAAGCGCAGACACGTTGGAGAGCTTTGGAAGATTCTTCTCTATTGCCGCGATAGTCTTATCGTCCGCAAAAGGAAGGAGCTGAATAAGAACTCCGCCCGCAGCGCGACATGTGCAATCCGTTTCAACAAGCACTCCAAGTGCGCAAACCGTAGGGATTTGTTCGCTCTCAGCATAATATTGAGCGATATCCTCAGCAATTTCTCCGCTAACGATCTTGATTGAGCCTGAGAAAGGAATCTCAGCGCCGGTATCGCGAATTACGTTGAGCAATCCGTTGCCAACTGCACCACCAACGTCGAGTTTGCCGTTGGGTTTAAGAGGAAGGTCAACGTCGGGATTTTGAATATACCCACGCACATTGCCGTAATAATCGCCAACCGCCAAAACTCTACCTGCAGGGCCGTCTCCGTCAAAGCAAACAGTGATGCTATCGTCCACGTTGCCGAGCATACAACCCATAATTGAAGTCGCGGTCAAGAGTCTACCGAGAGTTGCGCTTGCCGTGGGGGTAGTATTGTGATATTCTATCGCCTGATTTACAATATCAGTTGAATTTATGATGTGTATTCTCGCGCTTCCATCACTTGTCATAGCGCGCAAAATCTTTGATTGTGCCATTTTAACTTCCTTTGTATTTTTTAGATATATTTTCCTGCCGACTCGTCGCAAATAAGTATGCAATCGGGGTGGTTACGGAGAATGGATGCAGGGACTTCCTCTCTTATCTCACCGAGAACAAGCTCGCGAATAGCATTTGCCTTGCCCTCTCCGTTAGCAAGAATGAGTATTTTCTTTGCATTCATAATATTTGAAAGTCCCATCGTAAATGCCTGACGGGGAACCTCGTCGATCGAATTAAAGAGTCTTGAATTATCCTTAATAGTGCTTTCCGCAAGGTCAACAATATGTGTCACTGAGTCAAAAGCCGTACCGGGCTCATTGAATGCGATATGACCGTTTGAACCAATTCCTAACACCTGAATATCCTGGCGGAGCTCTCCAAGTAGCGCATTATAGCGCGCGCACTCCGCATTTTTGTCGGGCGCCTTTCCGTTGGGAATATGAGTATTTTCAAGCTTAATATCAATGTGCTTAAAAAGATTTTCTCTCATGAAGTAAACGTAGCTTTGGTCGCTTGATGCGTCAAGTCCAACGTATTCGTCAAGATTAACCGCGCGGCACTCGGCATAGGAAGTACCATTTTCCTTGTGATCCTGCGCCATTTTTGCATAGAGTCCCAAGGGTGTAGATCCGGTAGCGAGTCCCAAAACAGAACCTTCATTGCCTTTAACCACTTCAAGCACTACCTTGAGCGCTTCTTCACTCATCTCTTCATAATTTTTTACTTTAATAACCTTCATATCAGCACCTCCAAAATCATCTACAAAATTAAATATATTCCGTAATTGATAAAATTATTATAACAAATCGGAATATAGGATACAATCAACTTTGATTGGAACTTTTTTGCAACCTCAGGTTGCAAAGCAGTCAAACAAGTTATTCCTTAGAGCCCTCAATAAAGTAGGATGCTTCCATATCCGCAACCGACACGGCAAATGCAAGCGGGAACATTTCAAAAGCGCGGCTCACGTTGTTTATGCCCTGAGGAGTGCAATCGGAAAATCCCATGTGATAGCGAATTGCAAATGCCTCGTCGCGAGTAAGACGCATAAAACCGGATACGATATAAACGCTCTTCTCACCGTGTCCATAGGGGAGCTTGTCATCAATTGTGTAGAAGGGCTTTTCTCTCCATACACCGTTTTCCTTTACGTTTCTCATGGACTCAACGTAAAAATCCACCTTGCAAAGATCATGGAGCAAGGAAACTATAGCAATGCTCTCGTCGGTGTAGTAGTCAATGCCGTAAACCTCTTTCATTCTCGGACGCTCCATAATATCTTTAAGGCACTCATAAACGTTCAAGCTGTGCTCACAAAGTCCGCCCGGATATGAGCCGTGAAAGCGAGTGGAAGCAGGTGCGGAGAAAAAGTCGGACGCGCACAAATAATCGAGCAAACGATCCGCCCCTTCTCTCTTTATATTTGCCTTATAAATTTCAATAAATTTTTGCTTATTTTCAAGAATTCCCATAAAATTCTCCTTTTACTTGTCATTGAGAATATTATATCATAGCACTTTTCCAAAAGCAATATTATTTTTTGCCTTTTAGGATATTTTTCAAATTTTGGTTTATGGGCAGAAATTAGATTAGTTGGAATTTAGGGGAACTTTTGAAAAAGTTCCCCTATAACCCCTCAAAACTTTTTGTCGCGCTTCGCAAAC
>CANBDB010000202.1 GCA_947367285.1 uncultured Clostridia bacterium
GACACACACACACGCGTAACGCAGTACAACGATGAAGCGGGATTGACAAAGCTAATACGTACAGTTGATGAATTTGGGAACATCACTTCGTAGACGACCGATGACGATTGGGGAGTGGAAACCGCTGTTACGTTGCCGGACGGTTCTGTTATTACTGATACTTACGACGGTGATATGAGCGTTTTGATGAAGAAGGCTTTTGACAACAGCGAAACGCGCAAAAATGTTTTTGCTTATTCCGACGGCAGAGTTACTTCTATCACGGGCGTGGGGCTAAGCTATGGATTTGGATATACAGATAAGGGCGAGCTTGCGAGTGTTACAAAAAGTGCTAATACAAATACTAATACTATAGAGGAGCACGAGCAAACCGATACAACGCTTGATATCTATTATCCTACCAAGGAGGATGCACTTTATTCATTTTGTTCCGATTATGATAAATACGGACGATTGATCAAAACCGACGGTTGTGTAGAAAATGTGTATGGTTTTTATCCAAGCTATGTACCGACGGAAACGTGTCCAATGCAAGAGCCTAATTCGTGTGCCGTTTTGAAAAAAACCAAGGATCTCCAAAGAAATGAGGAATATGAATATTCCTATGATGAAAAGTGTAATCTTGCCGAGGCGGTGCGCAAAAACTCTGCCGAATCGGAGGTGAGCCGGGAAGCTTTTGCCTATGATGAATCGAAGCGCATTGTAACAGATAACTGTACTTATGACAGTGCCAACTCAAAGTCCGTAAGCTCAAATATTACCTATGTTTCAGATGCGGATAACAGGGTGAGTAATTATTCTTTCGGAGTCAATGGCACGATAAAGGCTCAAACCGCAAATGAGTATGATGATTACAAGAGAATAAGTCAAAAGACATATGCTGTTAGCGGGAAGAGCTTTATCAAGAAGATCAATTATACCAAGACAAGAGCAACATCAGTAGAAGATAAGTGCGCAAATACCACTATTGCTAACACATCATACGCATATGACGCTATGGGACGAATTAATTCTATCAACAACGGCAATCCTATTACATACGAATACGATGCATACGGTCAGCTTGTTAGGGAGAACAATAAAATTCTTGACAAATCATTCCAATACGTATATAATAATATTGGAAATATTGAGAGTGTCAAGACCTATGCATATACTCCGAATGAGACGGAGCTGAGCGGCACGCCCATAAAGACGGAAACATTTACGTACAGCGCAGATAAGTTGACTGCTTATAGCGGCTCTTCTTTGACTTACAACGCAAACGGCGGGGTCTCTTCGTATGACGGTTGGGATTATACTTGGACGAGGGGCAAGCTCAGCACGATCCGTAAAATTTTGAGCGGTACGTCAAGAGCCTTGATCTCTCCCGTTCTGATGCCGAGCAAGACTTATTCTTACACGTACAACGGCTACGGACAGAGGGTAGGTAAGAGCTACTCATATATAGTTGGCGCGCCCGGTATGACCGATGTGTATAAGGGTATGCCGATCGGATATGATAAGAAGTTCCATTACGATCAATCGGGCAGATTGATTGCCGAGGATAGTGTGAATCGCTATTACAACGAGCTGGACGAAAGCGATCATATCGTTTACTTGTATGACGAGAGCGGTATTATCGGTATGGAATATACCGCCACTTCCGGAGCGACGAATACTTACTATTTCCAGCGAAATATCCAAGGTGACGTTATTGGCATTTACAATACGAATGGCACAAAGATTGGCGGCTATGCTTACGACGCTTGGGGCAACTGCACAATAACCCTTGACACAAACGGTATAGCTTCACGCAATCCTATAAGATACCGCGGTTACTATTTCGACTCCGAGACGGGATTCTACTACCTCAATGCGAGATATTATAACCCTGAATGGCGTAGATTTATATCACCCGATGATACAGCATATCTCGATCCTGAAACTCCCAATGGTTTAAATCTTTACTGCTATTGTGGTAATGATCCCATTAACTACGCCGATCCAAGTGGGCATAGTATTGTATTAACTGCAATGCTGTGGGGAGCTTTTATAGGTGCAGGAATTTCAATGTCACTTTCTGTTGCAACGCAACTTGAAGAGCATAATGGAGACTGGAATAAGCTAAATTTGCAAAAAGTTCTTTTTGATGGCGTTTTCGGTGCTATAAATGGTGCTCTTGCAGCCTCAGGTATTAGTGTAGGATGGTCCGTTGCACTAGGAGCTGCATCGGGATTTTTATCTAGCATAGGCAGTGATCTCTTGTTTGAAAACGGGAATATCAATTGGGGTGCCGCTGTAAATGCTCTTATTATCGGTGCTATTGCAGGTCGAATTGCGGGTGCAGGAGCTAATTATGCTGGAGATGGTATGCAAGTTACAAAGTTTGCGAATAGTAGAAACATTTTGAACAGAACAATAGCAAACGGCACAAAAAGAGCCATAGCACGGCAAACTCATGCATTGAATGTTCATGCAACACCATTATTGATTTCCGGTGCAAAATATATGCTCTCTAATAC
>CANBDB010000203.1 GCA_947367285.1 uncultured Clostridia bacterium
GAATAGGAAAAATGCGCCGTTGAAAGCCTGTTAAACTGCGTTTTTGACGCGCTCCTGCCAAAGTATCTTTTATTCTTTTCATCCTCAAGAGGAGCGAAAAAGGGTTTATTATCATCAAAGGCTGGCGGAACCGACGGACTAATTTTTTTATAAACGTACTGTGCGTCGCTCACGATTATCTGCATCGGGAATTCCCTGTCGACTTGTATCATTCCTATTTTTTTAATATGCTCCCGCGGAGTAAACACCGTGGCAATTCCGCCGCAGACGGTATCGTATTCCACCGGAATATGCGTTTCACAGCTATCGGTGGGCTCCGTCCCTTTTACAAAATATCCAGTTTTTATACGGTGTCCGCGAGGATCGGCAAGACACGCCTCGGTGGGTAGAAGTCCCGAATCCATGCAGTATTCAAGCTTTATAAGGCGCGCGCTCTCCTCAAATCTTCTGTCCTTATATGCGGAAACGATATCATTTTCGTATATCCGCGTAAGCACGGTATCAAAGGCATTTAAAAACAGATTTTTCTCGGCTCTCGGGATCTCGCGCGGGTACTCGTAACCGTACCACACGCCGCAGATAAGCGACGGAGTGTAGCCTATGCACCATCTGTCCTTATTGTCCTGAGTCGTGCCCGTTTTGGCGGCAAGTGCTACCTTATTCTTAAGGGTGAGCGCATCGGCTGTGCCTCCCCACACCACGTCCTGCAAAAGCCTTGTCATTATCTCCGCGTTGCCGTCGCTTATTACCCTCTCGCACGTTGCGCTCTTTTCCAAAAGCACCTCGCCGTCAGAGGCTTTCACAAGGGAATACGAGCGCGGCGCGTGGTACTCGCCGTTATCGGCAAAAATCGAATACGCCGCCGTGATATCCCGAAGCGTTACGCCAAAATTGAGCTGACCGAGCGCAAGCGCGGCTTTATCCATATCGGTGATGAATGCGCCGTTTTTATCCCTTCCCCTCTCGATAAGATCCTCAAGGTGGAGATAGTCCCGCAGAAAATAAAAGGAGTGGGAGAGCCCAAGCTCCTCAAGGATTTTTAAGGGTATCGTATTCGTTGAATTAGCCATCGCGTAGCTCATGGTGGAAAGACCGTGATATACTCCGTTTGCGTTTTTGGGCCAAGGGGCGTAGCTTCCGCTGTCACTTTTGTTAAAGGAATAGGGCGTATCATCAAAGACACTCGCATAGGTGATAAGTCCGCGCTCAAGCGCGGGTGCGTAAATAGACAGAGGCTTTATGGTCGAGCCGGGCGGACGCAGAGTGTCGGTGGCGTAGCTCTGTATCCTGTTGGCACTTTTATCACCGACCGCTCCGACAACGCCGAGGATATCCCCACTCTGCGAATCGATTATTATCATTGAGCTTTGCGCGCCCTCCCCCGATGAAAAATTCGCGGTGTTTTCGTAATAATCCTCCATAATGCTCTGTATATCGCGGTCTATTTGGATAAATATTTCAAGTCCGCCGCCGAAAACAAGGGAGCTTGCCTGCGCGCGCGTCATATTTTTTTCCTTCTGCAGGTCCTCGATAACATCATCTATCACCATATCGACGTACCAGGAATGAATATTGGTTTTTACAACCGTATCGTCGGGATTCAATTCGAGGGGCGCGCCGTAAGCTTTTTCAAATTCCGCCTTACTTATTCTTCCCTGCTCGAGCATCTGAGAAAGGATTGTATCTCGGCGCGAAGCATTGTTTTCGGGGTGCTTTATGGGATTATAATAGCTTGGATTGTTCGTTATTGCGGCAATCGATGCGCATTCTATGAGAGTTAATTCGGAAACGGATTTTGAAAAATACCTCCTTGCCGCCACTCCAACGCCATAGCAGTTGTCGGAGAGATTTATCACGTTGAGGTAAAGCTCAAGGATCTCCTCCTTAGTAAGCTCCCTCTCAAGCTCAAGCGCGCGGAATATCTCGCGTATCTTTCGCTCAATACTCACCTCGTCCTCGCCCGTAACGTTCTTTATAAGCTGCTGAGTAATCGTTGACGCGCCGAATTTACCGCCGAAATGCAAAAAATAATTTGCCATAGCGCCAATACTTCTGTAAACATCCACCCCTTTATGCTCAAAAAACCTCTTGTCCTCTATCGCAATGAAAGCATTAATAAGATCCTTCGGAACGTCGGTTAAAGCCGCGTACTCGTAATTTCGCTCACCGAGTATGCGCTCCTCCTCCCACTCGACCCACTCGCCCCCCTGCATCACGTATATCATTGTCGCGCTATGCCCCCTTTTAGCTTCAAAAAGTGACATATCAAGCTCACTGTCGCGCGCAATTCCGTAAATGTACAATCCGCCCGCCAGTAAAATGAGCAGGATCAGAATAAACGCAACGGACAAAATTTTAATTACAGTTCCCTTTTTCACGGCAAAGCTCCTTCCCGTTTTTAGTTATTATTTGCCGCAAACGGATCGATTAAACAAAAAAGAAGGATCACAGCATATGTAATCCTTCTCTTTTTTTTACTTATTTGTCGCTGCTGTAATCACCGG